>NZ_JBEZIR010000083.1:0-37921 GCF_040651175.1 Kitasatospora sp. NPDC048540 | reverse complement strand
GACACCAGCCGGGAGAGTTCGGCCACGTCGTCGTCGAAGCGCGACTGCCGGCGGATGCGGACGGCCGGCCGGTCGCGTCCTGACGAAGCCGCGCGCCGGCGCAACCGCCGCCGCGCCGCCCGGCGTCCTCACCGATGCTGTACACACCGCGGGACAGCCCGTACGGTGCCCCCAGAGACCCCGCAGCCGCCGAACTCCCACCGAAGGAACGCGATGCCGCAGCCGGCCAGCATCAACCGCCCCGCCGCGTTGGCCGTGGCGGCCCTCGTCCTGATCCTGCCGCTCAGCGCGGTCAGCTGCTCCGCCGCCCAGAAGGCGATCGACTGCGGCAACACCGCGGTCACCATCACCAACGACATCGCCAACGTCTCCAGCGCGTTCAACAACGCCGACAACGACCCCACGGCGGCCGGCCAGGCCATGCAGCAGCTCAAGACCGACATCGACAAGCTCGGCCGCAACTCCAGCGACACCGACGTCAGCAAGGCCCTCACCGACCTGCAGACCCAGGTCCAGAACGTCCAGCAGGCGATGGACCGCAAGCAGGCCCCCGACCTGCAGCCGCTCGGCGCCGCCGCCGGCAACCTCAGCAAGGCCTGCACCGGCTGAGCCCGGACCACCCCCTAGGGTGGACGCCATGACTACCCGACGCCTCGTCCTCGCCACCCGCAACCGCCACAAGGTCGCGGAGCTGCGCGACATCCTCGGTGCCGCCGGGCTGGACGTCGAACTGGTCGGTGCCGACGCCTACCCCGAGATCCCCGACGTCCCCGAGACCGGGGTCACCTTCGCCGAGAACGCCCTGCTCAAGGCACACGCCCTGGCCGAGGCCACCGGCCTGCCCGCGGTCGCCGACGACTCCGGCCTGTGCGTCGACGTGCTCGGCGGCGCCCCCGGCATCTTCTCCGCCCGCTGGGCCGGCAAGCACGGCGACGACCGCGCCAACCTCGACCTGCTGCTCGCCCAGCTCGGCGACATCTCCGACCCGCACCGCGCCGCCCACTTCGCCTGCGCCGCCGCCCTCGCCCTGCCGGACGGCACCGAGCGGGTCGTCGAGGGGCGGCTGCGGGGCACCCTGCGGACCGCCCCCGCAGGCGACGGCGGCTTCGGCTACGACCCGATCCTCCAGCCCGACGGCGACACCCGCACCTGCGCCGAGCTCACCGCGGCCGAGAAGAACGCCATCAGCCACCGCGGCCAGGCCTTCCGCGCCCTCGCCCCGGTGGTCCGCGAGCTGATCGGCTGACAGACCGTCGACCGGAACGGCGAGAGCCCCTGAACCTTCGTTTCGAAGGCCAAGGGGCTCTCTTGCCGGTACGCCCGGTGGGATTCGAACCCACGACACTGCGGACCTAAACCGCATCCCTCTCGCCAGCTGGGGTACGGGCGCATACCCTCGCCAGCGTACCCGCTGTGCTCCGCGCGGGGGTAACGGGTATGGGCGAGTCCGCCCGGCCGTCGCCGCCGACGCGCTTGCGGCCGCAGTACGTCGGGGTGACGGAGTGGCAGTTGGGGCAGAGCAGTCGGAGGTTCTCGGCCCGGTTGTCGAGCCAGTCGCCGTTGACGTGGTCGACCTCCAGCGTCATCGGGCGGCCGAGCCACTGCGGCGGGGTGCCGCAGAGCTCGCAGTTGGCCGGACGCCCGAGCCGGGCGAGCATCGCGCGAAGACGTCCGCCGGGGATTCGCGGGCTGCCCGGCGGCAGCCGGACGAGGAGGTCCTCGGGTCCGCGGCGGGGCCCGGTCGGCCGGCCCCGGGTGTGCGCCTGCCCGGTGAAGTGGCCGGTGTCGACCCCGTGGAACGCGATGCTGCGCCGGACCGGCCGCCGCGCCGCATTGGTCTCGGGCAGCCCCAGCGCGCGCACCACGCCGATCACGCTGCGCTGTGCGACGACCGCCTCGCGCAGCGCGGGCCCCGGCACCGGGGGCGCGCTGCACAGGCGGGCGGGCGGGAAGTGCGCGGTGTCGATCCCGTAGTGCTTCAGACGCCGGCTCAGATAGCTGCGGGTGCCGCCGGACATCGGGACGCCGAGCCGGCGCATCATGTCGTTCACGCTGGCCGACTCGGCCGCCAGTGCGGTGAGCAGTTCGCGGGTGTAGCGGACGGGCATGGTGGGGCCTCCCCTGTGGGTCGGTGGGGTGTCGTCCCGTGCAGATACGAACGAGTGTTGGGGCGGGCGGGTGCGGGGTGTGCGGAGCGGGCGGGGGTGGTGGGGGCAGCGGGGGGCGCGGGGGTGTCGGTTCACTACCGATTGGTACAGACCTATTGACCCATGTGGTTCAGACCACATAGCTTCGGCGCACTCCGCGGTGCACGGCCCGGCAGTTGACGGGCCGTGATCCCGCGGAGCGCAAACCTCCCCCACAGGCGCGTCCCCACAGCGCGTCCGACACTCTCTCCTGGAGGACCGAGTGTTGATCCGAAACGCGACGGCGCAGCGTCCCACCGCTGCCGGCCGTCCGAAGACCTCCGGCGGGCGAACGGCGTTCGCCGCCACGGCGGCCGCCTCGCTGGCCGGGCTGCTGATGGCGACCCTGGGTGCGACGCCCTCGCAGGCAGCGGTCGACAACCAGTCGTGCCGTCCGGACGGGATGTACTCCACGCCGGGCGTGGACGTGCCCTACTGCAGCGTGTACGACACCGCGGGCCGGGAGAAGATGGGCGCGGACCACCAGCGCCGCATCATCGGCTACTTCACGGGCTGGCGCACCGGGCAGGACGGCACCCCCGCCTACCTGGTGAACAACATCCCGTGGGACAAGGTCACGCACCTCAACTACGCCTTCGGCCACATCGACAGCGCCAACAAGCTGTCGGTCGGCACGGATTCGCCGACCAACGCCGCCACCGGGATGACCTTCCCGGGCGTGCCGGGCGCCGAGATGGACCCGTCGCTGCCGTACAAGGGCCACTTCAACCTGCTGACCAAGTTCAAGAAGCAGTACCCGAACGTGAAGACCCTGATCTCGGTGGGCGGTTGGGCCGAGACCGGCGGCTACTTCGGGGACGACGGCAACCGGGTGGACTCCGGTGGCTTCTACTCGATGACCACCACCGCGGACGGCAGCGTCAACCAGGCCGGGATCAACACCTTCGCCGACTCGGCGGTCGACTTCATCAAGAAGTACGGCTTCAACGGCGTGGACATCGACTACGAGTACCCGACCTCGATGAAGGACGCGGGCAACCCGCTCGACGCCTCGATCTCCAACGCCAAGCGGGCCTCGCTGGTCAAGGGCTACGCGGCGCTGATGAAGACGCTGCGCGAGAAGCTGGACCGGGCCGGTGCCGCGGACGGCAAGCACTACCTGCTGTCGGTGGCCGCGCCGTCCTCGGGCTACCTGCTGCGCGGGATGGAGACCTTCCAGGTCACCCAGTACCTGGACTACGTCAACATCATGTCGTACGACCTGCACGGCGCCTGGAACAAGTACGTCGGCCCGAACGCCTCGCTGTACGACGACGGCAAGGACGCCGAGCTGGCGGCCGCCAACGTGTACGGCACCTCGCAGTACGGCGGGATCGGCTACCTGAACACCGACTGGGCGTACCACTACTTCCGCGGTGCGATGCCGGCCGGCCGGATCAACGTCGGCCTGCCGTACTACACCCGCGGGTTCAAGAACGTCACCGGTGGCACCAACGGCCTGTGGGGCACGTCCTCGACCAACGCCTGCCCGGCCGGGGCGGGGCTGACCACCTGTGGTGACGGCGCGGTCGGGATCGACAACCTCTGGCACGACCTGGACACCAACGGCAAGGAGTCCCCGGCGGGCTCCAACCCGATGTGGCACGCGAAGAACCTGGAGAAGGGCGTCGTCCCGGACTACCTGTCGAAGTACGGGCTGACCGACACCGCGCTGCAGGGCTCCTACAGCCGCAACTACAGCTCCTCGCTGGTCGCGCCGTGGCTGTGGAACGACACCAAGAAGGTCTTCCTGTCGACGGAGGACGAGGAGTCGGTGGCCGCCAAGGCCGACTACGTGGTCGACCAGGGCGCCGGCGGCACCATGATCTGGGAGCTGGCGGGCGACTACCGCTGGGATGCGACCGCCAACGGTGGCAAGGGCGAGTACGTGCCGGGGTCGACCCTGACCTCGCTGATGTACGACAAGTTCAAGGCGGCCTCGCCGTACGGCGCGGTGCGCTCGACGGTCGCGCTGCCGACGCAGACCCTGCCGATCGACGTGTCGTTCACCAGCTTCGCGCTGGGCGACTCGAACTACCCGATCAACCCGAAGATCCACATCGTCAACAACTCGGCCCAGACCCTGCCGGGCGGCACCGAGTTCCAGTTCGACTACGCCAACTCGGCGCCGGGCAACGCCAAGGACCAGTCCGGCTTCGGTCTGACGGTGATCCGGCAGGACCACACCGCGGCCAACAACGTGGGCGGTCTGAAGGGGACGTACAACCGGGTCTCGGTCAAGCTGCCCGGCTGGCAGTCACTGGCGCCGGGCGCCTCGGTCGACCTGGACTTCGTCTACTACCTGCCGGTCTCGACCCCGGCCAACTGGACGGTCAACGTCGGCGGCACGCTGTACGGCCTGGCGGGCGACCTGACCCGCGGCTCCGGCGGCGGCACGGCCTCGCCGAGCCCGTCGCAGTCCGCGAGCCCGTCGCAGTCGGCGAGCCCGAGCGCGTCGGCGAGCCCCTCGCAGTCCGCGAGCCCGTCGGCCTCGGCCAGCCCCTCGCAGTCCGCGAGCCCGACCGGTGGCACCTGCACCGCGCCGAGCTGGAACGCCGCGACGGTCTACGCCACCACCGGTACCAAGGTGTCCTGGAAGGGCCACCAGTACAGCAACAAGTGGTGGACCACCAATGAGGACCCCTCGACCACCGGTCAGTGGGGTGTGTGGAGCGACCTCGGAGTCTGCTGACCCGAGGTGAGAGACGGCGGTGGCGGTCGACCCGGTCGGGGGGTCGGCCGCCACCGCTCCATGTGCCCGTACGGCGGGTGGAAATCCGCTCGCTCGCGACCGGCCGGGCTGGGACGCTGGCACCGTCCCCGACCCCTGGAGCCCCGCGATGTCCGAGCCGCCGCTGCGCGAGGTCCGCGCCGCGTACGACGACAACAGCCTGGTGGTGTACCAGGCGTATCCGGCCTCGATCGCCGAACCGGCGCTGGCCGCGGGGACGTTCGTGGCGCCGTTCAAGCGGGAGCGGATGACCTGGATCAAGCCGTCCTTCCTCTGGATGATGTACCGCTCGGGGTGGGGCACCAAGGCCGGCCAGGAGCGGGTGCTGGCGGTGCGGATCAGCCGCGAGGGCTTCGCATGGGCGCTCGCCAACGCCTGCCTGAGCCACTACGACCGGGACCGGTACGCCTCGGCCGCCGCGTGGAAGGCCGAGCTGAAGGCGAGCCCGGTCCGGGTGCAGTGGGACCCGGAGCGTTCCACCCGGCTCGGCCCGCTGGCGCACCGGGCGGTCCAGATCGGTCTGAGCGGGCCCGCGGTGCACCGCTACGTCGACGACTGGATCCTCGGGGTCGAGGACGTCACGGCCCTGGCCCACGAGGCGCACGCCCTGGTGCGGGACGGGCGGCCCGGGGCGGCCGACGCGCTGATCCCCGCGGAGCCGCCGTACCCGCTGCCCGCTTCCCTCGCGGGGCGGATCGGCGCCACGCGCTGAGGCTGAGCGGGCCGGTGCTCCGGGCTCAGTGCTCCAGATCGGCGCGCATGGCCGTGAACAGCCGGGCGGCCTCGGCGGGGGTGGTGCGCGGGAAGAGGGCGACGGCGGCGGTGGAGGCGTCGGTCCAGCCGCAGATGACGTCGGTGGTGGGGGCCTCGGGCAGGGAGAGGCACTCGACCGAGCCGCCGAGCGGGCCGGGCGGGTAGGGCCGGGCGGTGGTCGGATCGCCGGTGGATCCGTTCTGCAGGGCGTAGTCGATCAGGCCGCGCCACAGGTGCTCGCGGCGCTTGCCCGGGTCCTCGGGGACGGCGTCGACGCCGAGGAGGAGGACCGGGCGGCCGCCGGCGCCGGTCCGGTAGGTGTCGGCCACCAGGTGCATGCCGTCGCGCATCTCACCGGGGTCGATCGGCACGTCGGAGAGCGCGCCGTCCCCGGTCAGCGCGGCGAGGCCGCCGGCCCGGGCGGCGTGGGCCAGGGTGCGGCCGGCCGCCGTGGCGGGCGAGCGGCCCGGCGCGGCGGCGGTGGCGGACGTCCCGGCAGTGGCAGTGGCAGTGGCAGTGGCCGTGGCCGTGGCCGCGGTCGCGGTCGGGGTGGCCGGCCCGGCAGCGGTGCCGCTGCCTTCGGGATCGCAGGCGGTGAGCGCGAGGGCGGTCGCCAGCGCCCCGGCGGCGAGCATCGCGCGGGCGGTACGGGATCCGGGGGTCGGCGGGGTGGGCAGGGTCGGCAGGGTCGGCACGGCGGTCTCCCGGGGGTGCGGCGTGGCTGGGGCGGGCTGCTGGACCCGTTGCGCGGCACGCTAGCGGGGGCCGGGGTGCGGCGGTCGGGCGATTCCTGTTCCCGGACGCCACCGGGACCTGACGGTGACACAGTTCGGCGGCCCGCCCGGAGGGACCGGGGAGCCGCCGAAGTGGTGGGCCGTCGGGCGTGCCGGGCTCAGCCCGCGTTGATCTTGAGGTCGCGGAGCAGCTTGGCGACGTGGCCGGTGGCCTTGACGTTGTACAGGGCGCGCTCGACCTTGCCCTGCTCGTCCACGATGATCGTGGAGCGGATCACACCGACGTAGGTGCGGCCGTAGTTCTGCTTCTCGCCGTACGCGCCGTAGGCCTCCAGGACCGTGTGGTCCGGGTCGGCGACCAGGGTGACCTTGAGGTTCTCGGCCTCGCGGAACTTGCCGAGCTTCTCGGGCTTGTCCGGGGAGACGCCGATGACGTCGTAGCCGGCGCCGGCGAAGACCTCCAGGTTGTCGGTGAAGTCGCAGGCCTGGGTGGTGCAGCCGGGGGTGAGGGCGGCCGGGTAGAAGTACACGATCACCTTGCGGCCGAGGTGGTCGGCGAGGGACAC
Source organism: Kitasatospora sp. NPDC048540 (assembly GCF_040651175.1). Taxonomy (NCBI): domain Bacteria; kingdom Bacillati; phylum Actinomycetota; class Actinomycetes; order Kitasatosporales; family Streptomycetaceae; genus Kitasatospora; species Kitasatospora sp. NPDC048540. Next base: position 30,951 of record NZ_JBEZIR010000083.1, on the reverse strand, counting down.
CTGGTTGCCGTCGGCGTCGGACAGGGTGAAGGCGGGGGCGGTGTCGCCGGCCTGGAGGCGCTCGCTCACGGGTGGATCTCTCCTCGTGCGTGGAGTGGGTGGTCGTGCCACCGCCAACCTACCCCTGTTGGTGGGTGGTGCCGTGCGTGTTGGCGGGTGGCGCTGCGCGGCCCGGGCGGGGAGCTGACAGACTGGCCCTGTCGTACCGGACAACGGCAGGAAGAAGAGGGGTGGCCCGAGTGGGCGAGGCGAGCACGAAGGACAAGGCGGCCCGGTCGACGGCGCAGATCGAGGCGGACATCTCCCGGACCCGTGACCGGCTCGCGTCGACCCTGGACGAGCTGGCGATGCGGGTGCACCCGACCACGATCGCCGCGCAGACCAAGGCGAAGGTGCTGGCCTCGGTGGAGCAGAAGGCCGGACGGGCGTACGTCGCCGCGAGCGGTGCGCTGGAGCAGGTGAAGGCGCAGTTCACCGATGAGAAGGGGCAGCCGCGGCCGGAGCGGATCGTCCCGGTGGCGCTGGTCGGCGTCGGGGTGCTGCTGCTGGCGGCGTCGGCCCGTAAGCGCCGCAAGGGCTGACCGCGGGGCCGCGCGGGGCGTGGCCGGCAGGGCCGGGAGGGTCGCGACCCGCCCGGCCCTCGTGTTGCCGCGGTGCCGTGGCCCGGCTGCGGCCGGGGTGGACACGCCCCCGGCGGCCGGGGCGGGTACGGTCGGGGGCGTGAGCAAGAACGACGAGCTGAGTGTGCAGCACGATGAGCCCCGCCATGACCGGCTGGGGGAGAAGCTGCCGATCCGGATGCTGCACGACCGGGTGCTGGTGAAGACCGAGGGCAGCGAGGGCGAGCGCCGCTCGACCGGCGGCATCCTGATCCCCGCGACCGCGGAGCTGAGCAAGAGGTGCACCTGGGCGGAGGCGGTGGCCGTCGGCCAGAGCGTGCGCTCGGTCGAGCCCGGTGACCGGGTGCTGTACGACCCGGAGGACAAGCTGGAGGTCGAGGTGCGCGGCGCGACGTACGTGCTGCTGCGAGAGCGTGACCTGCACGCGGTGGCAGCGGGGCGTTTCGGTGACACCGAAGGCTCGACCGGTCTGTACCTGTAGCGCCGCCGTCCCCGTGCCTGGCGCCGCCGCGGTAATCCGGCTGCGGCGGGCGTCCGGTGACGGTACGTTGAATCTCCACATCTGAACAGCTCCACGGACCAGCTCCGCACGTCTGCCCCGGGCACCCCCGGGGTCCGACGGTCGGAGCCGTTCCGTCTGCCCTCGCGGATGCGCGCATTCCTGCACGCCGGCCGGTGCGGCGGTGGCGGTGACGGCATCCCGGGCGGGCGGGTCCGCCGGAATAAGTCGACAAGGAGATATTGTGACGTTAACAGCGCAGCTCGGAGCGGTGCGCGGCGGCACCGCCCGGCTGTACCTCGCGGTCGCCCGCGGCGCCTTCCGCCGGTACGCCACCTACCGGGCCGCGACCCTGGCGGGGGCCTTCACCAACACCGTCTTCGGCTGCATCCTGGCGTACACCTTCCTGGCGCTCTGGCACGCCCGGCCCGGCCTCGGCGGGTACGACACCCGGCAGGCCGTCACCTACATCTGGATCAGCCAGGCGCTGCTGGTCACCGTCGCGGTCTGGGGCGGCGGCTTCCAGGACGACGTCCAGGACCGGTTCCGGACCGGCGACATCGCCGTCGACCTGTACCGGCCGGTGGACTTCCAGGGCTGGTGGCTGGCGACCGACCTCGGCCGGGCCGGCTTCCACCTGCTGGCCCGGGGCGCCGTACCGACGCTGGCCGGGATGGTCCTCTTCGACACCCGGCTGCCGGCCGACCCCGCGGTCTGGGCGGCCTTCCTGGTCTCGGTGCTGCTCGCCGTCGTGGTCAGCTTCGGGCTGCGCTTCCTGGTCTCGCTGACCGGCTTCTGGCTGCACGACTCGGAAGGCGTCCGGGCGGTGATGCTGGTGGTCTCGATGTTCTTCTCCGGGATGCTGCTGCCGCTCGCCCTGTTCCCCGGCCAACTCGGCCGGATCGCGGCCGAACTGCCCTGGGCCGCGCTGATCTCGGTGCCCACCGACGTCCTGCTGGAACGCCGCACCGGCACCGCACTGCTCACCGGCCTCGCCTTCCAGGCGGCCTGGGCGGCCGTCCTGCTCGCGGCAGGCCGCGGCGTCCAGCTGCTGGCCACCCGCAAGGTGGTGGTCCAGGGTGGCTGAGACCCTGACCGCGCGGGCCGCCTGGTCGGTCCGCTCGTGGTGGCTGGTGGCCGCGATGTGGACCCGCTCGATCATGGCGTACCGCATCTCCTTCACCCTGATGCTGCTCGCCAACATCGCCACCAACTCGCTCGACTTCGTGGTGCTGCTGCTGATGTTCCGGCACACCGACACCCTCGGCGGCTGGACCCTGCCCGAACTCGCCTTCCTGTACGGCACCTCGGGCCTCGCGCTGGGCCTGGCCAACCTGCTGGTCGGCAGCATCGACGCACTCGGCCAGCGGATCCGGGCCGGCACCCTGGACATCGTGCTGATCCGGCCCGCACCGGCGCTCGCCCAGCTCTGCGCGGAACGCTTCTCGCTGCGCCGCCTCGGCCGTCCGCTGCAGGCGGGGGCACTGCTGGCCTGGTCGCTGAGCCGCCTCGACGTCCACTGGACCCCGGACCGGCTGCTGCTGATGCCCATGATGGTCTGCGCCGGGACGGTCATCTTCGCCTGCGTCTTCATCGGCGGCGCCAGCGTGCAGTTCTGGTGGGACGAGGCCAAGGAGCTGCAGAACTCCTTCACCTACGGCGGCGCCACCATGCTGCAGTACCCGCCCACCGTGTTCGCCCGGGAGCTGGTCGCCGGCACCGTCTTCGGACTGCCGCTGGCCTTCGTCAACTGGCTGCCCGCGCTGCGGATCCTCGACAAGCCCGACCCGCTCGGCCTGCCCGCCGCCTTCCAGTACGCCTCGCCGCTCGCCGCCGCACTGTGCGTGCTGGCCGCGGCGGCGGCCTGGCGGGCCGGCCTGCGGGCCTACCGCGGCACCGGCAGCTGACCTTCACCACAGAGGAGTTGGACATGGCACTGATCGAACTCGAGGACGTCCGGCGGAGCTTCACGGTCCGCACCAGGGCGGGCCGGCTGCGCCGGGTCAAGCGCGAGGTCCGCGCGGTGGACGGGCTGAGCTTCACGGTCGACGCGGGCGAGTGCGTCGGCTACATCGGCCCGAACGGCGCGGGCAAGTCCACCACCATCAAGATGCTCACCGGCATCCTGGTCCCCAGCTCGGGCCGGCTCCGGGTGGCCGGGGTGGACCCGGCCCGCGAACGCACCCGGCTGGCCCAGCGGATCGGGGTGGTGTTCGGCCAGCGCACCACCCTCTGGTGGGACCTGCCGCTGCGCGACTCGTACGAGCTGGCCCGCCGGATCTACCGGATCCCCGACGCCCGCCACCGGGCCAACCTGGACCGCTGCGTCGAACTCCTCGACCTCGGCGCCCTGTTGGACACCCCCGTCCGGCAGCTCTCGCTCGGCCAGCGGATGCGCGGCGACCTGGCCGCCGCCCTGCTGCACGACCCGCAGGTGCTGTACCTCGACGAGCCGACCATCGGCCTCGACGTGGTCAGCAAGGCCAAGGTCCGGGAGTTCCTCCGCGAGGTCAACACCGACCGCGGCACCACCGTGCTGCTCACCACCCACGACCTCACCGACATCGAGCAGCTGTGCGGCCGGGTGATGGTGATCGACCACGGCCGGGTGGTGTACGACGGCGGCCTGGGCGGCCTGCACGCGGCCGGCGAGAGCGAACGCACCCTGGTGGTCGACCTGGCCGAGCCGCGGCCCGCCATCGAGGTGCCCGGCGCCCGGGTGGTGCGGGTCGAGGGACCGCGCCAGTGGCTGGCCTTCCCCGCGCAGGACAGCGCGGCGCCGCTGCTCGCCTCGGTGGCGGCCCGCTACCCGCTGGTCGACCTGTCGGTGCGCGAGCCCGCCATCGAGGACGTGATCGCCCGGATGTACGCGGAGGCCGTCATCGGGTGACCGCCGCGCGGCCCGGCCGCCCGGCGCTGATCCGTTGGGGGGAAGCGCAGTAACCGGGCCCCGGGCGCGGCAGTTGTCACCTGGTGACTCTGCCAGCGCGTGAGGAACCGATGACCGTACCCGATGTCAGCGTCGTGATCGCCGTCCGCGACGCCCCGCCCCGGCTGGCGGACTCCCTGGCCTCGCTGGCCGGGCAGACCCTCGGGGCCGGGCGCCTGGAGGTGGTGGCGGTCGCCCACGGCCCGGCCGGCGGCGGCGCGGAGCTCGCCCGCCTCGCGTCGCTCCACCCGGGCCTGCTCCGGGTCGCGCCGCCGCCCCCGGGCGCCGGCGGCCCGGCGGGGGCGGCCGACCACGGCACCGCGCTGGCCGCCGGCCGGTACGTGCTGCGGCTGCCCGCCGGCGACCGGCTCGGCGCCGAGGCGCTGGAGCGGCTGGTCGCCACCGCCGACCGGCTGGGCTCCGACGTGGTGCTGCCGCTGCCGGTCGGCCCGGACGGCCGGGCCCGCCGGCACGGGATCTTCGCCGCCCCGGCCGACCGGGTCTCCCGCACCGACCCCGCGCTGCCCTGGGCGCTGTCCGAGACCATGCTGGTCCGCCGCGAGCTGATCACCGGACACGGGCTGCGCCGCCGCCCCGACCTGCCGGTCCACGCCGAGCAGGTGTTCGCCGTCGCCGCGCTGCTGCACGCCCGCCGGATCTCCGTGACGACCGACTACGGCTACCTCCTCCCGGCGCACCGGACCGTCCCCCGGGCGGAGCCGGGCGAGGTGCTGCGCGGCGTCCGGGCCGTGCAGGAGGTGGTCGAACGGCTCACCGGGCCCGGCCCCGAACGGGACGCGATCCACGGCCGCTACTTCGGCTGGGAGCTGCCGCAGCTGCTCCAGCCGCCGTTCCTGGCCCTGGACGGCCCGGAGCAGCTGGCGGTGCTGGCGGAGACCGGCCGCCTGGTCGACCGGTACTGCTCGCCCGCCCTGTTCGTCCGGCTGCCGGTCGCCGACCGGCTGCGGCTCGCGCTCGCCCGGCGCGGCGAACTCGCCGCGCTGCGCGGCCTGATCGCCCACGAGGCGGTGCACGGCCCGCCGCCCGAGGTCCGCCGCGGCGGGCGCAGCTACGCGGGCTACCCGGCGTTCCGCGACCCCGCGCTCGGCCTGCCCGACGCGCTCTTCGAACTTCCGGGGGGCCCGGCCGTGCGGCCCCCGGGGTGGCGCCGACTGGTGCCGCGCCAGGTCAGGCGTGAGGCACGCAGGTGGCGCCGGGCCTGGCGGGACGCCCGGCCGGCGAAGGCGGCAGGGAGCTGAACATGAGGGACATCTGCGTGGTGGGCCTGGGCGCGATCGGGCTGCCGCTGGCGGTGCAGTTCGCGTCGAAGGGGCACCTGGTCACCGGGGCGGACCCGGCGCCGGAGGTGGTGGCCGCGGTGGCGGCCGGCCGCCCGCCGGCCGGCCCGGAGCCCGAGCCGGAGGCGGCCGACCTGCTCGCGCAGGTGGTGGCGGACGGCCGGCTGCGCGCCACCACCGACACGGCGGCGGCCGCGGCCGGCGCCGAGGCGGTCGTGATCACGGTGCCGCTGCTCACCGACGCGCAGGGCGAGCCGGACTTCGGGCAGCTGGACGCCGCCACCGACGCGGTGGCCGGCGGCCTGCGCCGCACCACCCTGGTCAGCTACGAGTCGACGCTGCCGATCGGGACGGTCCGGGGCCGGTTCGCCCGGCGGCTGGAGGCCGGTTCCGGGCTGGTGGCGGGCCGGGACTTCGCGCTGGTGTTCAGCCCGGGGCGGGTCCGGGCCGGCCGGGTCCTGGCGGACCTGCGGCGCAGTCCCAAGCTGGTCGGCGGGATCGACGAGGCCTCCACCGAGCAGGGCGCCGAGTTCTACCGGTCCGTGCTGGACTTCGACCCGCGCCCCGACCTGGAGCGGGCCAACGGCGTCTGGGCGCTGGACTCGGCCGAGGCGGCCGAGTTTGCCAAGCTCGCCGAGACCACCTACCGGGACGTCAACATCGCGCTGGTCAACCAGTTCGCCCGGTACGCCGACCGGGTCGGGGTCGACCTCGGCCAGGTCATCGAGGCCTGCAACTCGCAGCCGCACAGCCATCTGCACCGCCCGGGGATCGCGGTCGGCGGCGACTGCGTACCGGTCCACCCGCGGCTGTACCTGTGGAACGACCCGCACGCCAGCGTGGTCCGGGCCGCCCGGGAGGCCAACGAGGCGGTGCCCGGGTACGCGGTCGGGCTGCTGGAGGGGGCGCTCGGCCCGCTGGGCGGGGTCGCGGTCGGGGTGCTCGGCGCCGCCTCCCGCGGCGGGGTCAGGGAGACCGCCTACTCCGGGGTCTTCGCCCTGGTCGAGGCGTTGCGGGCGGCCGGCGCCCAGCCGTACGTCTCGGACCCGCTGTACGGCGTCGAGGAGCTCACCGCGCTCGGGCTGCCGGCCGACGAGGGCAAGCCGGTCAGCGCGCTGGTGGTGCAGACCGACCACCCGCAGTACCGGGAGCTCGGCGCGGTGGACCACCCCGGGGTGCGGGTGCTGCTGGACGGCCGGCGGATCACCGACCCGGCCCGCTGGGAGGGCGTGCGGCGGATCGTGCTGGGCGGTGGCGGGGTCTGAGACCCGGGGCGGCCCCGGGCGGGGCAGACTGTCGGGGTGACCCTTGATCAGAGAGTGAGCCGGGAGGAACCGCCCCGGCCCGGCCCGGGTGTCCGCTTCACCGCCGCGGACGAGCTCAAGAGCCGCGGTGTGCGGCGGATGAAGGCGTTCGCCACCGGGCTGCTGGCCTTCGCCACCCTGGTGTTCGCGCTGGCCACCTGGGCCGACGCGGCGGGCGCCGGGGCCTGGGCGGGCTACGTCGCGGCCGCCGCCGAGGCGGGGATGGTCGGTGCGCTGGCGGACTGGTTCGCGGTGACCGCGCTGTTCCGCCGGCCGTTCGGGCTGCCGATCCCGCACACCGCGATCATCCCGACCAAGAAGGACGCCTTCGGCCGCTCGCTCGGCGACTTCGTCGGCGACAACTTCCTGTCCGCCCCGGTGGTCCGGGCCCGGCTGGGGTCGATCGGGATCGCCCGGCGGCTCGGCGAGTGGCTGGCCGCCCCCGGCAGCGCGGAACGGGTCACCCGGGAGGCCGCCGCCGCGCTGCGCGGCCTGCTCGCGGTGCTGCGCGACGAGGACGTCCAGGCGGTGGTCGCCGAGGCGGTCGGCCGGCGGGCCGCGGCCACCTCGGTCGCCGAGCCGGCCGGCCGGCTGCTGGGCCGGGTGGTCGCCGACGGGGGCCACCACGGGGTGGTCGACCTGGTCACCGTACGGGTGCACGACTGGCTGGTCGACCACCACGAGGACGTGGTGCAGCGGGTCACCGCGAAGACCCCGGGCTGGACGCCGAGGTTCGTCGACCACCAGGTCGGCGAGCGGGTGTACAAGGAGCTGCTGCGCTTCGTCACCGACATCCGCGACGACCCCGGGCACGCCGCCCGCGGCGCCGTCGACAATTTCCTGGCGGACTTCGCGACCGAACTCCAGCACGACCCGGACACCATTGCCCGGGTGGAGCGCGCCAAGACCGAGCTGCTGGCCCGCCCCGAGGTGCAGGACCTGATCGCCACCACCTGGACGGCGGTGCGCACCCTGGTGATGACCGCCGCCGAGGACGAGGACAGCGAGCTGCGCCGACGCATCCGCGACAGTCTGCGCCGGCTCGGGCAGCGGCTGGCCACCGACGCCCGGCTGCAGGCCAAGGCGGACGGCTGGCTCCAGGACGCCGCCGAGTACGTGGTGGCGACCTACCGCGAGGAGATCACCTCGCTGATCTCCGACACGGTGGCGGGCTGGGACGCCGACGAGGCCTCGCGCAAGATCGAGGCCAACGTCGGCCGCGACCTGCAGTTCATCCGGATCAACGGCACGGTGGTGGGCGCGCTGGCCGGGCTGCTGATCCACACCGTCGCGGTGGCCCTGGGCGGCTGACCGGGCCGGGCCGCCGGGGTCCGTACGATGAGATCGAATCCGACCGGTACGTGATGAAGGAGCGCCAGGGTGGCTGAGGAAAAGAGCGGTATCGAGGCGTTCATCGCCAACATGCCCAAGGCCGAGCTGCACGTCCACCACGTCGGCTCCGCCTCGCCGCGGGTGGTGGCCGAGCTCGCGGCCCGGCACGAGGGCAACACCAGGGTGCCGGCCGACCCCGAGGCGCTCGCCGAGTACTTCACCTTCACCGACTTCGCGCACTTCATCGAGGTGTACCTGAGCGTGGTCGATCTGATCCGGGACGCCGAGGACGTCCGGTCGCTGACCTACGGCGTCGCCGAGGACATGGCACGCCAGCAGATCCGGTACGCCGAGCTCACCGTCACGCCGTACTCCTCGGTCAGCCGGGGCATCCCGGACGTCGCCTTCATGGAGGCCATCGAGGACGCCCGCAAGTCCGCCGAGAAGGACCTCGGGGTGGTGCTGCGCTGGTGCTTCGACATCCCCGGTGAGGCCGGCCTGGCCGCGGCCGAGGAGACCGCCCGGCTCGCCGTCGACCTGGCGCCGGAGGGCCTGGTCTCGTTCGGCCTCGGCGGCCCGGAGATCGGGGTGCCGCGCCCGCAGTTCAAGCCGTACTTCGACCGGGCCAGGGCGGCCGGGCTGCGCAGCGTCCCGCACGCCGGTGAGACCACCGGCCCGCAGACGGTGTGGGACGCGATCCGGGTGCTGGGTGCCGAGCGGATCGGCCACGGCACCCAGGCGGTCCTGGACCCGGCGCTGGTCGACCACCTCGGCGAGCACCGGATCGCCCTGGAGGTCTGCCCGACCTCCAACATCGCCACCCGCGCGGTGGAGCGGATGGAGGACCACCCGATCCGGCAGATGGCCGACGCCGGGCTGCTGGTCACCGTCAACAGCGACGACCCGCCGATGTTCGGCACCGACCTCAACACCGAGTACGCGGTCGCGGCCGGGCTGCTCGGCCTGGACGAGGCCGGAGTCGCCGCGCTGGCGAAGAACGCCGTCGAGGCGTCCTTCCTCGACCAGGCCGGCAAGGCCCGGCTGGCCGGGGAGATCGACGCCCACCTCGCCTCCTGGCGCTGAGCCGCCCGCGGCCCCGGGGAGCAGCCGCTCCCCGGGGCCGCCGCGGGTTCAGGCCGCCTTGGCGAGGGCGACGGCCGGCGCCGGGACGTCCCGGTGCAGCCAGGCGCGCTCGGCCACCGTCCACGCGGTGGTGGTGAGCAGGTACACCCCGGCGGCCAGCGGGACCAGGGCCGCGAACAGCACGGTGAGGAAGGACAGGTACGGCGCGAAGGCCGCCCCGGGCGCCGTCGTGCCGGCCGAGAGCCGGCGCGCGCGCCGGAAGGACGCGTAGCCGACCGCGGCGAGCGCCGCGTACAGCGCGCCGAAGACCACCAGCTGCGCCGGGCCGTGCGCGGCGCCGACGTGCAGGCCGAGCGGGACCCCGAACAGGGTGTGGTCCAGCAGGTCGTTGCCGTTGGTGAACAGCCGGTACATCACCGAGAAGAACGGGATCTGCACGAGCATCGGCAGGCAGCCCGCGAGCGGCGAGGACTTCTCCGTCCGGTACAGCTCGGCCATCGCGGCCTGGAGCTTCTCCGGCTTGCCCTTGTGCTTGCGGTTGAGCTCGGCCACCTGCGGGGCGAGCCGCATCCGGACCTTCTCGCCGCGGGCGGCGGCCCGGGCGAGCGGGTGCAGCGCCAGCCGGACGGCGACGGTGAACAGCACGATGGCGGCAGCGGTGGGGACCACCTGCGCGAGGGCCGAGACGATGTCGTGGGCCACGCGGACGGCAGGGTCGAGTACGGCGAAAAGGGACATGGGGAGCGAGCCCTCCGGGGTCTCAAGGGGTACGAGAGGTCGGCGGAGGGCGGCCGCGCGGGCCGGAAGAGGGGCGAGGGTTACGCGGCCGCCGGGGCCGCACCGGGGGCCCTGGGGCGGCGGCGGCCGCGGGCGTCCGGATCACGCTGGGGGAGGAAGGCCGTGCGGTAGGCCCGCCGGCGCAGCACACCGCTGCGGACGGCCGCGGGGGCCCTGGCACCGAGCAGCCGGGCGGCCGCCAGGGTGCCGGCCACGGCTCCGGAGAGCAGCACCACGGCGGCGGTGGCCGCGGCCACCGTCAGCCCGGTCGGGCCGGTCGGCAGCTCACCGCCGGGCAGGCCGCCGGTCAGCAGCCGGAACACGCCGAGGAGCAGGGCGACCACGGACACCACAGGCCTCCTCGGGTACGGGCGCGCACCGGGTGTGCGCGCGGACGGCTTCTGCGGCGATGGTACGCCCGCGGTGGCGGGGGACGGCAGGGATCCTCCGGACATGTGGTGCAGAGCTCATCCGGCGCTGCCGTCCACCGCTGCCGTCCGCCACCGCGGTGCGGCTCAGCCGATCGGCGCGACCGAGCCGGTGATCGCGGAGGCCCGGGCCGCCTCCAGCACGGTGAGCGTCGCCACCGCGTCGAAGGGGTCGACCGGGGGCGGGGTGCCGGTGGCGAGCGAGGCGGCGATCCCCGCGTAGTAGGCGGGGTAGTCACCGTGGTCGGTGGGGACGGCGGCGGCGTGCTCGTCGGTGCCGAGGGTGCCGTACGAGGCCGGGTCGTCGGCGCCCCAGGCCCCGCCGTCACCGGGGCGGCGGCCGGCCCGCAGGTCGCCCTCCTGCGGGTCCATGCCGGACTTCACGTACCCGGCCGCGTCGCCGAGCACCCGCAGCCGGGGGCCGCCGAGCGGGGCGATGGCGCTGGTCCACAGGTGCGAGCGGACGCCGCTCGCGTGGGTGATGGCGACGAAGGCGTCGTCGTCGACCACCGCGCCGTCGCGGCGGGTGTCGATCTCGGCGTACACCGTCTCGGCCGGGCCGAACAGGGTGAGCGCCTGGTCGACCAGGTGGCTGCCCAGGTCGTACAGGGTACCGCCGACCTCGGCCGGGTCGGCCAGCTCGCGCCAGCCGGCCTTCGGCTTCGGGCGGAAGCGCTCGAACCGGGACTCGAAGCGGTGCACCCGGCCGAGCGCGCCCTCCTCGACCAGTCGCCGGACGGTCAGGAAGTCGCCGTCCCAGCGGCGGTTCTGGAACACCGACAGCAGGGTGCCGCCCCGCCGGGCGAGCTCGCACAGCTCGCGGGCCTCGGCGGCGGTGGCGGCGAGCGGCTTGTCCACCACGGTGGCGAGGCCCGCGGCGAGCGCGGCCCGGGCCAGCGGCACGTGGGTGCGGTTGGGGGAGGCGATGACCACCAGGTCCAGCTCACCGGCCGCGGCGAACAGCTGCTCGGGGGTGTCCACCGCCCGGGCGCCGGGGTGCTCCCGGTGCAGCTGGGCGCGGCGGTCGGGGTTGGCGGTGACCACCGCGTCCAGCCGCAGTCCGGGGGTGGTGGCGATCAGCGGTGCGTGGAAGGCGGCGCCGGCCAGGCCGTAGCCGATCAGGCCGACGCGGAACGGGGAACGGGGCGAGCTGGTCATGCCCCTACTCAATCACGCGCCGGCGGTGACGCCCGGTCAGCGGGCGTGCGAGCCCGGCCGGCGTCGCCGCCGGTTGACCGTCACGACCGTGGCCCCGGCCAGCAGGAAGGCGCCGCCGACCGCGGCGGCCAGGCCGGTGGAGCGGTCGGTGCCGGTCTGGGCGAGGCCGTCGGCGGCGGGCCGCGCGGCGGCGGTACCGGTGCCGGTCGCGTCGGGGGCGGCGGACGGCGTACCGGTCACGGCGGCGGTCACCGGCCGGGCGGCCTCGGTGGAGGCGGCGGCGCCGGAGGGCGCAGGCGGCGCGGGCGGCGCGGCCGTGGGGGTGCCCGGCTCCGTCGCCTCGTGGGAGTGCGCCGCACCGCTGCCCGGGCTCGGGGTACCGGCCGAGCCCGCCGGGGCGCCGCTGCCGTCGAAGACCACGTCCGAGCAGGAGTAGAAGGCCTCGGGGCTGTCCGAGCGCTGCCAGATCGCGTAGATCAGCTGACGGCCCTTCCGGCCGGCCGGCACCTTGCCGGGCAGCACGTACGAGCCGTCCGAGACCGTCGGGTCGGTGACGGTCAGGAACGGGATCTGCTCCAGATCGGCCCAGCGCAGCGGCTTCGCCGGGTCGTAGCCGGCGTTGGTGAGGTACAGCCGGAAGGTGCCCTTGTGCTGGGCGGTGACGTGGTAGCGGAAGGTGAAGTCGGCGCCGGAGGTGAGGTTGGTGGCGGGCCAGTCCGCGCGCGGCAGGTCGAGCCCGGCGAACTCCGGGGCGTTCGCGCTGCACAGTTTGCCGTCCGGGATCAGCTCGCGGTGCCGGCCGGCCGCGTCGCCGATCCGCACCGCGTTCCAGTCGTACAGCGCCTGGGTGCCGCCGGCCGCGACCGCGGCCCGGCAGGCGGCCGACTTCGGGTGTTCGGGGCCCTCCAGGTAGCAGCCCTCGACGCGGCTCGGCGGGTTCTGCATCGAGCCGTGCGCCTCGGCGGTGCCGCAGCCGAGGGTGCCGGCCAGGGTGAGGCCGGCGAGGACCGCGACGGTGACCGTGAGCCGGCGGACCGGCAGGCGGACTGACATGGGCGGTGCTCCTTCGGGTGGCCCCTCGCCGGGCGGGTGCGGGAGCGGCCCGGGGGAGGGGGACGAGAGGTGGGTGCAGGGAGTGGTCCGGACGGGCCGTGGGGTGCCCGGGAACGAAGCTAGCCCGGCGGGCAGGGGGAAATGACGGCTGCTCAGAGCCGTTAGGGGCGGCTTAAGACACCCTTGAGGGACGGCGCTGCGGCCCCCGCCCGGTCCGGTGGGCGGGCGGGACTGCCGTCGGGCTGGTGTGCGGATTAGGCTGGTGCCGTTGGGGCAGCCGGCAGTGACCCCGGCCGGCCACCGCGCTCGGGGCCGGCGGGTGCAGTTTCCGTACCACCACCGCACGAACTCTGGAGACACGCACGTGGCAGACCGCAAGCCCATCGAGTCCTGGCTGACCGACATGGACGGGGTCCTCATCCACGAGGGCACCCCGATCCCCGGCGCGCAGGAGTTCCTGCGCCGCCTGCGGGAGTCGGGCAAGCCGTTCCTGGTGCTGACCAACAACTCCATCTACACGCCGCGCGACCTCAGCGCCCGGCTGGCCGGGATGGGCCTGGAGGTGCCGGAGGAGTGCATCTGGACCTCGGCGCTGGCCACCGCGAAGTTCCTCAAGGGCCAGCGCCCGGGCGGCACCGCGTACGTGATCGGCGAGGCCGGCCTGACCACCGCGCTCTACCAGGCCGGCTACGTCCTGACCGACAACAACCCCGACTACGTGGTGCTCGGTGAGACCCGCACCTACAGCTTCGAGGCGCTCACCAAGGCGATCCGCCTGATCAACGCGGGCGCCCGGTTCATCTGCACCAACCCGGACGAGACCGGTCCGTCCACCGAGGGCGTGCTGCCGGCCACCGGTTCGGTCGCCGCACTGATCACCAAGGCGACCGGGGTGGACCCGTACTTCGTCGGCAAGCCCAACCCGCTGATGATGCGCGAGGCGCTGAACACCGCCGGTGCGCACTCGGAGAGCGCCGTGATGATCGGCGACCGGATGGACACCGACATCGTGGCCGGCATGGAGGCCGGTATGGAGACCATCCTGGTGCTCACCGGCCTGACCGCCGAGACCGACGTGGAGCGGTTCCCGTACCGCCCGACCAGGGTGGTCAAGTCGATCGCCGACCTGATCGACCAGATCTGACCGAGCAGGTCCGGCCGGCCGGCCGGAGTGCGCAGCCCCGCCGTTCCCGGGAGAGCCCGGGCGGCGGGGCTGTTCCGTACGAGGGGGGATTCTTCGTGAGCGAGCAGACGGTGGCGGCCGGGCAGCCGGCCGGGGCGCAGGAGCAGGAGCGGGAGCGGGACGGCGGCGGGGAGAAGCGGGTCACCTGGGCGGAGCTCTACTTCGACCTGGTCCTCGTCTTCGCGATCACCCAGGTGTCGGGGCTGCTGCACCACCACCACGGCTGGGCCGGGGCCGGGCAGGCCCTGGTGGTGTTCGTCCCGCTGTACTGGTGCTGGGTCGGCACCACCGTGCAGGCCAACATCCAGGACGTGGACCGCCCGCGGGCCCGGCTCGGCATCTTCGCGGTGGGCCTGGGCGGCCTGTTCATGGCGCTGGCGGTGCCCGGCGCGTACGGCGGCCGCGGGCTGCTGTTCGGCGCCGGGTACTGGCTCTCGCGGCTGGTGCTGTTCGCGCTGGTGTCCGGGATCCGCGGCGCCTGGCGGGGCCCGTACGGGGTCGGGGTGCTGGTCAGCGGGCCGCTGCTGGTGGCGGGCGGGCTGCTGGACGGGCCGCTGCGGCCGTCGCTGTGGGCGCTGGCCGGGCTGTGCGACCTCGCCGCTCCGCTGGCGTTCCGGCGCCGGCTGGCCAAGGTGCACTACCACCCGGCCCACCTGCCGGAGCGGTTCGGGCTGTTCCTGCTGGTGGCGCTCGGCGAGTCGATCGTCGGGATAGGCGGCCCGGTCGCCGGCTCGCCCCTGCATCCGGCCCAACTGGTCTCGGTGGCGGTGGCGTTCGTCATCTCCTGCGGCCTGTGGTGGCTCTACTTCGGCTACGCCTCGGACGCCATGCGGTTCGCCCTGGAGACCTCGCCCAGGCGGCGGGACCTGATCCGCTGGGTGTTCTCCTACGGGCACCTCGCCCTGATCGCCGGGGTGATCGCGGTCGCCGTCGGCTTCGGCGAGACGGTCGCCGAACCGGGCCGCGCCCTGGGCGCCGGGCCGCTGGCGCTGCTGTACGGGGGCTGTGCGCTGTACCTGCTGAGTTTCGGCTACACCCGCAAGATGATGTTCGGGGTGGTCTCGCCGACCCGGCTGGCGGCTGCCGCGCTGGTGCTGCTGCTGATGCCGCTGGTGGTCCGGCTGCCGGCGCTGGCGGCGCTGACCGTGCTGGCCGGTGTGCTGGTGGGGCTGAACGGCTGGGAGCACCTGCGGGTGCGGCGGGCGCAGCAGCCGACTTCGTAGTGTCGGTGGTGCTGTGTAGCGTTCGGTGTCGAAGGTGACCGGAGTGAGTCGTACGTCCGGGGCGGGCCGTGCCGGTCCGCCGCCGGTGGTGGTGGGAGGTTGATGTCGTGACCGATGTTGCCGAGGTGGCCGTGGGTGCGGGTCTCGAGGTGCCGGAGTCCTGGCACGGGGTGCTGGCCGAGGAGCTGGGCAAGCCGTACTTCGCCGAGCTGGCCGCGTTCGTGGCCGCGCAGCGGGCCGAGCACGAGGTGTTCCCGCCGGCCGGCCAGGAGTTCTCCGCGCTGGAGGCCACCCCGTACGACAAGGTCCGGGTGCTGATCCTCGGCCAGGACCCGTACCACGACAACGGCCAGGCGCACGGCATGAGCTTCTCGGTGCTGCCCGGGGTGAAGACCCCGCCCTCGCTGCGCAACATGTTCAAGGAGCTGGACGCCGACCTCGGTGTCCCGGCGCCGGACAACGGCTACCTGATGCCGTGGGCCGAGCAGGGCGTGCTGCTGCTCAACGCGGTGCTCACGGTGCGTGCGCACGAGGCCAACTCGCACAAGGCCAAGGGCTGGGAGAAGTTCACCGACGCGGTGATCAAGGCGGTCAGCGCCCGTGAGGAGCCGGTGGTCTTCGTGCTCTGGGGCAACTACGCCAAGAAGAAGCTGCCGCTGATCGACACCGAGCGGCACGTGGTGGTGCAGGGGGCGCACCCCTCGCCGCTGTCGGCCAAGCTGTTCTTCGGCAGCCGCCCGTTCTCGCAGATCGACCGGGCGCTGGAGCAGTTCGGCGGCACCCCGATCGACTGGCGGATCCCGGACCTCGGCAAGTAGCGGGTGGAGCGGAGTGCGGGGGCCCGCACTCCGCTCCGGCCCCGGGGGGTCAGCCCGCGGTGCCGAGGAAGGACGCCCAGCCGCCGGCGGGTGCCTGGCCCACCCCGAGGGTGCGCAGCTTGCGCACGGTGGACTGGTCCTGCACCTCCAGCCACTCCACCAGCTGCCGGAACGACACCAGCCGCACGTCCGGCTTGCCGGCGATGGTCTTGATGGTCTCCTCGACGGCGTCCATGTAGATGCCGCCGTTCCACTGCTCGAAGTGGTTGCCGATGAACAGCGGCGCCCGGTTGGTGGTGTAGGCCCGCTCGAACCCGGCCAGGTAGGCGTCGCGGGCCTGGGTGCGCCACTGGTCGTACTTGGCGGGGTCGCCCTTGGTGGAGCCGCCGGACTGGTTGGCGAGGATGTTGTAGTCCATCGAGAGCACCTGGAAGGCGTGCCCGGGGAAGGGCACCCCCTGCAGCGGGAAGTCCCAGATCTTGCCGTCCTGCACCTTCTGCGGCCAGATCTGCAGGCCGCCGGGCGAGCTGGCGTCGTACTTCCAGCCGAGCTTCGCGGCGGTCGGCAGCAGCGTCTTCTGGCCCTCCAGACAGGGGGTGCGGCCGCCGATGAGTTCCTTGTGATAGTCGAAGGGCAGCGGGTCGACGTCGGTGAAGCCGGTGTTGGTCCGCCACTGCGTGACGAAGGCCACGGCCTGCTGGATCTCGCTCTCCCAGTCCTCCGGCGTCCACTTGCCGACGCCGTTGCCGTCCGGGCGGCTGGCGCAGAAGTGGCCGTTGAAGTGGGTGCCTATCTCGTGGCCGGCCCGCCAGGCCTCGCTGATCAGCTTGACCGTGTTCTTCACGGCGCCGGCCGACAGGAACGGGATGTCGGACGCGCCGACCGGGTGCTTGGGCGGCTGGTAGAGGCCCGACTTCTCCTTCGGCAGGGTGTAGATGCCGGACAGGAAGAAGGTCATCGCGGCCTTGTGGTCCGCCGCCACCTTGAGGAAACGGGCGAACTGGCCGTCGTCGGTGGCGCCGGCGCCGTCCCAGGAGAAGACCACGAACTGCGGGGGCGTCTCACCGGGCTTCAGCTTCTCGGGCTTGGGCTGGTTGGGCTGGGCGCCGGTGTCGGAGGTGGAGCCGTCGCCGATCGGGGTGCCCTTCGGGGACTGGTTCGCGGTGGCGGTGCCGGGGACGGACGAGCCCTTGCTGTCGGATCCCGGGGTCGACCCACCGCCGCCGGAGCCGCCGGTGCCCGAACAGGCGGAGACCGCCCCGAGCGCCGCAGTCGCCGCCGTGGCGCTCAGCACTGTCCTGCGCGAGATGCCGCCCATGTGGTCTCCCCTGCCGCGATGAGTCCCGCTGCTCAGCGAACCTCCGGCGAACCCACAGGTTCCCGGAGGTCAAGTGATAGCAAAATTGGACATTTGATCAGTAATTCCATCCAAAGGATGTCACGAGCCCCTGGGCTTACCGGTTCCAGGTTCCCGTCGAAAACTCATACGCGGCCCGCGACGGGCCGGATGCGGCCCGGTCGCGGCTGTTGCGATCCTGGGACGAACGAACTGACTGACCAAGGACGGGCGGACGGGCCGGGCTCAGACCGCGACCGCGTGCCGCCGCCGCCGTGCCCAGCGCGCGATGGCGGTGGAGATGGCGGTGGCCGCCGCGCAGGACACGGCCAGGCTCAGCCAGGCGGTGTCGAACCAGTGGCTGTTCAGCCAGCCGAGGCTGACGATGTACGCGGCCCACAGCAGCGCCGCCAGCGCCGACCAGCGCAGGAAGCCGCCCCGCTCGGGGGAGTGGCCCACCGCGAGGTCCAGTACGGTCCGGCCGGCCGGTACGAACCGGGCGATGATCACGATAGCCGCGGCGGTCCGGCTCGACCGCCCGGCGAAGCTGCGCTGCATCCGCTCCACGCTCGCCGCCAGCTTCGGCCGGTGCGCCAGCCGGCGCTGGACGGCGGGTGCGCCGCGCCGGGCCAGGTTGAGCAGCAGCAGGTCGCCGAGGAAGGAGGCGATGGCTACCCCGAGCCCGAGCAGCAGCGGCGCCCCGTCGACGTGGGAGGTCCGCAGGACGGCCAGGATGACCAGGCTGCCACTGGGGATGAAGGGCAGGAAGGCGTCGCCCAGCACGGCGAACAGTGCCAGCGCACAGATCCACGAAGAGCCGATGAAGGCGGCGGCGTCCAAGGTCGTACTCCCTCCAGACCGCCCGGGGGAGAGCAGCTACAGGGGGCAACGCTATCGGGTCGACCTTTCATGCCATGAAGCACCCCCGGTGGCGCAACTCACACCGCCCGGCTGCAACCGCACCGCCCGGGCCGGGGACAGGGCGGGGGGCGAGACGGCGGACATGGCACGGGCCCCTGGGACGGGGTGCCGTCCCAGGGGCCCGCTTCGACCGGACGGCGCTGGTCCAGCCCGTCGGTCTTGCACATGGACGCGGCACCGGTGAATGGTCCGCGCTGATCAACAAGACTGCCCGAGGATCGCGCCGCCCGCGACCCCGCGGCCTGGCGACTTCCGGCGCTGGCGTGAAGTCGCCATCCGTACCCGCCTGCTGTCGGAGGGTCAGGAGTCCCGGTCGGCCGCGCCGCCCACCGGCGGGAACACCCGGGCCCGGGCCCGGGTTGTCCCCCTGCGGAACAGCACCCGGCGACCAGGAGGACGGACGGCATGACCACTGTGGAAGGCGACCCGGTCCGCGGCCGCGCCCGGGGAACGGCCCCCGCGCCGCTCTCGATCCTCGACCTCGCGACCGTCGGCGTCGGCACCACCCCCGCCGAGGCCCTGCGCACCACCACCGAGCTCGCCACCGGCGCCGAGCGGTGGGGCTACCACCGCTTCTGGGTGGCGGAGCACCACGGCATGCCGGGCGTCGCCAGCTCGGTGCCGGCCGTGCTGCTCGCGCACCTCGGCGCCCACACCCGTACGCTGCGGCTCGGCTCCGGCGGGGTGATGCTGCCCAACCACGCGCCGCTCGCCATCGCCGAGCAGTTCGGACTGCTGGAGGCGCTCCACCCGGGCCGGGTTGACCTCGGCCTCGGCCGGGCCCCCGGCACCGACCAGGCGACCGCCCGTGCCCTGCGCCGCGGCGACACCGAAGGCGCCGAGGACTTCCCCGACCGGCTCGCCGAGCTGACCCACTTCCTGGACGGCGACTTCCCCGACGGCCACCCGTACGCGGCGCTGGCCGCGGTGCCCCGCAGCGCCGGGCGCCCGCCGATCTGGCTGCTCGGCTCCTCCGGGTTCAGCGCCCGGCTGGCCGGCCGGCTCGGCCTGCCGTTCGCCTTCGCGCACCACTTCAGCGCCGCCAACACGGTGCCCGCCCTCGACCTGTACCGCTCCAGCTTCCGGCCCTCCGCCGTGCTGGCCGAGCCGTACGCGCTGATCGGGGTGAGCGCGGTGGCCGCCGGGGACGAGCAGGAGGCCCGGTTCCTGGCCCGCTCGGCCGGACTGGCCATGCTCCGGCTCCGCCAGGGCCGGCCCGGCCTGATCCCCACCCCGGAGGAGGCCGCCGCCCACCCGTACGGCCCGGCCGAGGCGGACTTCCTCGACAGCTGGCTCGCCAACGTGGTGCTCGGGGCGCCGGGCGAGGTCGCCGACGGCCTGGAGCGGCTGCGCAAGCGCACCGGCGCCGACGAACTGATGGTCACCTCGCACATCCACGGGCACGAGCGCCGGCTGCGCTCCTACGAGCTGATCGCCCAGGCGTACGGGCTCACGGCCGGCGGCTGACCCGCCGACGGCCCGGGGACGGGCGGCCGGGGCCGGTCAGACCGGCGCCGGCCCCGGCCGGCCCTTGCGCAGTATGGCCGCCACCAGCTCGGCCTCCCCGGGCCGGGCGAAGTACCAGCCCTGCGCGGTGTCGCAGCCGGTCAGCCGCAGCCGCTCGGCCTGGGCGGCGCTCTCGATGCCCTCGGCGGTCACCGTCAGCCCCAGCGCGTGGGCCAGCTGCACCATGGCGCCGACGATCTGCTCGTCGGCCGCCTCCCGCCGGGCCCTCGGCCGCCGCTCCGGCTGCGGGTCGCGGAAGCCCTCGATGAAGGTGCCGTCCAGCTTCAGCACGTGCACCGGCAGCCGGGACAGGTAGGAGAGGTTGGAGTAGCCAGTCCCGAAGTCGTCGATGGCGATCCGCACCCCCATGTCCGCCAGCGCCTGGAGCGCCTGCAGCGGACGCCCGCCCGGGCCGAGCACGGCGCTCTCGGTGATCTCCAGCTGGAGCAGCCGGGCCGGCAGCCCGGTCTCCGCCAGCACCTGGGCGACGTCCGCGACCACGTCCGAGTCCCAGATCTGCCGGGCCGCCAGGTTGACGCTGACGAAGGTCTCGGTGTCGGGGAACTCCGCCAGCCACCGCCGGGCCTGTCGGCAGGACTCCTCCAGCACCCACTTGCCCAGCGGCACGATCGCCCCGGACTCCTCGGCGAGCGGGATGAACCGGTCCGGCGACAGCGTGCCGTACCGGGGGTGCCGCCAGCGCACCAGCGCCTCCGCCCCGCGCACCGCGCCGTCCGCGAGCCCCACCAGCGGCTGGTACTCCACCGTGAACTCGCCGCGCTCCAGCGCCGGCCGCAGCGCCGTCGCCAGCCGCTGCCGGGTGAGCTGGTGGGCGCCGCGGTCGGCGTCGTAGAGCGTCCAGCGGGCCCGGCCGTCGGCCTTGGACCAGTACAGCGTGGAGTCCGCGTCCCGCAGCAGGTCGATCGGGGTGGTGCCGTCCACCGGCCGCTCCACCACGCCGACCGAGGCCGTCACCGACAGCTGGTGGCCCGCCACCTCGAACGGCAGCTCCAGCGCCTCGACCAGCTGCGCCGCCAGCTCGGTCAGCTGCTCGCTGCCCCGGCTCCCGGTGACCAGCAGGGCGAACTCGTCGCCCCCGAGCCGGGCCAGCAGCCGGTCCTCGCCCTGGGCGAACCCGTTCTCCAGCCGCTCGGCCACCGCGACCAGCAGCTGGTCGCCGATGTGGTGCCCGAGCATCTCGTTGACCGCCGCGAACCCGTCCAGGTCCACGTAGCACAGGCCCAGCCGGGCGGGCGGCCGCCGGGCCCCGGCCGCCTCGAAGGCGCTCTCCAGCCGCTCGAAGAACAGCGCCCGGTTGGGCAGCCTGGTGAGCGGGTCGTGCAGGCTCTGGTACGCCAGCCGGTCGCCCAGCAGCCGCTGCTCGGTGATGTCCTCGACCATCGCCAGGGTGTACAGCGGCCGCCCGGTGTCGTCCCGGATCAGCGAGATGGTCACCTTGCCCAGCACGGTGCGGCCGTCGCGGTGCTTGAGCTGCTTCTCCACCCGCAGCCGGTCGCGCTCGCCGCGCATCAGCTCCAGGTAGAGCCGGCGGGGCGCGTCCTCGGGCTCGATGATCCGGTGGATGTGCATCCGGGCCAGGTCGGCGGAGTCCCGGCCGATCATCGCGGCGAACGCCGGGTTGGCCTCGATGATGTGGTCGTCGGCGTCGATCAGCGCCATCCCGATCCCCGCGTCCGCGAACGCCGCCCGGAACCGGGACTCGCTGGCCCGCAGCGCGGCCAGCAGCCGCTGGGTGCCGCCGCCGACCGGCGCGCCGCAGGCGGGACAGCCGGTGAGCCCGGCGGCCGTGGCCGGCGGCGGCCCGAACTCCCCTTGCGGGTACGGCGGGAGAACGTGCGACTGGTGGACGCCGACGGCCGGGTGCGCGTCCTCGGCCCGGCTGCGTCCGTCGTGCCGCACGCCCAGGTGTTGTGCGTCGGCCCCCTCGTTCCGGCCCGGCACGGCACGCTCCCGTCCGCTGCTCACACTGATCCGGTCGGCTGCCCGTACCGCGGCGGACCGCTTGTCGGCCGCGGGCGGGCCGCCCCGGCCCGGGGGACCGGACCGCTGGACGGGGCACACTCGGCGGCGAACGGGCCACTGCCGCTGATCATAGGCCGCCCACGGATCCACGGGCGACCGCCGCCAGGGTGATTCGCGGCGATCGGGGAGCCGGCCGGAGTGCGGACACGGCACCGCCCCCGGCGCGCGGGGGGCGGGGCGCGCCCGGGGGGGGGGGGGGGCTGCCAGCCACCCCCCCCGCCCCCCGGGGGGGCGGGGCCCCGGCGGCCCCCCCCCCCCTCGGTGCTTCCGGCGCCGCCGTCAGCCGACCGGCCCCGGCAGGTCCACCAGCCGGGCCAGCGCCGCCCGGTGGTGCCCGGGCGTGCCCAGGGCGATCTGGTCCGCCTTGGCGCGCTTGAGGTACAGGTGCGCCGGGTGCTCCCAGGTCATCCCGATCCCGCCGTGCAACTGGACGCACTCCTCGGCCGCCCGCACCGCCACCGCCGCGCAGTGCGCCTGCGCGAGCGCCACCGCGACCTCGGCGTCCGGGCCGCCGCGCGCCAGGGTGTCCGCCGCGTACCGGGCCGCCGCACGCGCCCCGACCGTCTCCAGCCACAGATCGGCCAGCCGGTGCTTCAGCGCCTGGAACGACCCCAGCCGGCGCGCGAACTGCCGGCGCTCCTTCAGGTACTCCACCGTGGCCGCCAGACACCACTCGGCCACCCCGAGCTGCTCCGAGGCCAGCAGCCCGGCAGCCGTCAACAGGGCCTGCCCGAGGGCCCGTTCGGCCACCTCGCCGACGGCCAGCCGGCGCCCGGGCACCTCGTGCAGGGTGACGTCCGCGAGCGGCCTGGTCAGGTCCAGCGAGGTCCGCCGGACCACCCCCAGACCGGCCGCGCCCGCCTCGACCGCGTACAGCGCGGGGCCGTCCGGCCCCACCGCCGGGACCAGCAGCAGCCCGGCGTCCAGCGCGTCGGCCACCGAGGTGACCCGGCCGCTCAGCGTGGCACCCGCACCGGCGGTCACAGCCGCCGGGAACCCGGCCCCCGGCGCGGTCGACAGCGGCACCGCGACGGTCGCGGTCAGCGCACCGCCCGCGACCTGCGGCAGCAGCGCGTCCTGCGGACAGGCCGCCAGCAGCAGCACCCCCGCCAGCACCGCACTGCCCAGGAACGGCACCGGCGCCACCCGCCGCCCCAGCTCCTCCAGCACCACGGCGCTCTCCCGCAGGCTCGCACCCGCGCCGCCGTACTCCTCGGGCACGTGCAGCCCCGCCACCCCTAGCTCGTCGGCCAGGGCGCGCCACAGCGCCGGGTCGTACGGCCGGGGCCCCTCGCAGCGCTCCAGCACCGCCGACGGCGGGCACCGGTCGGTGAGCAACGCCCGGACGCTGGCCCGCAGTTCCTCCTCGATCTCGGAGTGGAGCAGATCGGGTGCGCTCATCGCGGCAGCTCCTTCCAGGGCAGGTCCTTGTCGGTGCGCGGCTCGCCCGGCAGGCCCAGCACCCGCTCGGCGATGATGTTGCGGAGGATCTCCGAGGTGCCGCCCTCGATCGAGTTCCCCTTGGCCCGCAGGTACCGGTAGCCGGCCTCACGGCCGTTGAAGTCGACCAGCTCCGGGCGGCGCAGCGTCCAGTCGTCGTACCCGAGGCCCTCCTCGCCGAGCAGTTCCACCTCCAGACCGCTCAACTCCTGGGCGAGCCGGGCGAAGGCGAGCTTCATCGCCGCCCCCTCCGGCCCGGGCTGGCCGACCGCCAGCTGCTGCCGCAGCCGCTCACCCGCCAGCCGCGTCACCTCGGCGTCCACCCAGAGCTTCAGCAGCCGCTGGTGCAGCTCGTGGGTGCGCAGCTCGGGCCGCTCCCGCCAGGTGGCCGCGACGATGCCGGTCAGCCCGCCCTCGCGTGGCATCGCCTGCCCGCCGATCGCCACCCGCTCGTTGTTGAGCGTCGTCTGTGCGACCTGCCAGCCCTCGCCGACGCCGCCGAGGCGGTGCGCGTCGGGGATCCGCACGCCGGTCAGGAACACCTCGTTGAACTCGGCCTCCCCGGTGATCTGCCGCAGCGGGCGGACCTCCACCCCTGGGTCGGTCATGTCGCAGACGAAGTAGGTGATGCCCTGGTGCTTGGGTACGCCGGGGTCGGTGCGGGCGATCAGGATCGCCCAGCGGGCGGTGTGCGCACCGGAGGTCCACACCTTCTGCCCGTCCACCCGCCAGCCGTCGCCGTCGCGGACCGCGCGGGTGGCCAGCGCCGCCAGGTCGGATCCGGCGCCCGGCTCGCTGAACAGCTGGCACCACACCTCCTCCCCGGTCCACAGCGGCCGCAGGAACCGCTGCTTCTGCTCCTCGGTGCCGTACCGCAGGATGGTCGGCGCGGCCATGCCGAGGCCGATGCCGATCCGCCGCGGATCGTTGTCCGGCGCCCCGGCGGCCGCCAACTCGCTCTCCACCAGGGCCTGCAGGGCGCGCGGCGCACCGAGCCCGCCGAGCCCGGGCGGGAAGTGCACCCAGGCCAGGCCGGCGTCGAACCTGGCCCGCAGGAAGTCCTCCCGCGCAGTGCCGGCCGGGTCGTACGCGTCGAGCAGCCCGCGCAGGCGCTCACGGACCTCCGGCTCCGCGTCGGACGCCGCTGCCTCCGGTGATCGCATGTCAGACCTCCCCGCCCTGGCGGCGCTTCAGTTCGCGCCGGGCCAGCGACCGCCGGTGCACCTCGTCCGGACCGTCCGCCAGCCGCAGGGTCCGGATCCCGGCCCACAGCTGTGCCAGCGGGGTGTCCTGGCCGACCCCGGCCGCACCGTGCGCCTGGACGGCCTTGTCGAGGATCCACTCCACCGCCGACGGCACGGCGATCTTGATGGCCTGGATCTCGGTGTGCGCACCCCGGTTGCCGACGGTGTCCATCAGCCAGGCGGTCTTCAGCACCAGCAGCCGGGCCTGCTCGATCCGCACCCGGGACTCCGCGATCCACTCCTGAACCACGCCCTGCTCGGCCAGCGGCCGGCCGAACGCGACCCGGGACAGGGCCCGGTCGCACATCAGCTCCAGCGCCCGCTCGGCCACCCCGATCGCCCGCATGCAGTGGTGGATCCGGCCCGGCCCGAGCCGCGCCTGCGCGATGGCGAACCCGGAGCCCTCCGCACCGATCAGGTTCCCCACCGGCACCCGGACGTCCTCGAACAGCACCTCGGCGTGCCCGCCGTGGTCCTCGTCCCCGTACCCGAACACCGTCATCCCGCGCCGCACCGTCACCCCGGGGGTGTCGCGCGGCACCAGGATCATGCTCTGCTGCCGGCGCGGGTCCCCGGCGGGATCGGTCTTGCCCATCACGATGAAGATCCGGCAGTTCGGGTTCATCGCCCCGGTGATGTAGAACTTGCGGCCGTTGACCACGTACCGGTCGCCGTCCCGCTCGATCCGGGTGGTGATGTTGGTGGCGTCCGAGGAGGCCACCTCCGGCTCGGTCATCGCGAACGCCGACCTGATCTCACCCGCGAGCAGCGGCTCCAGCCACTGCTTGCGCTGCGCCTCGTCGCCGAACTCGGCCAGCAGCTCCATGTTCCCGGTGTCCGGGGCCGCGCAGTTCAGCGCGGCGGGCGCCAGCAGGATCGACCGGCCGGTGATCTCGGCCAGCGGCGCGTACTGGAGGTTGGTCAGGCCCGCGCCGTGCTCGCCCGGCAGGAAGAGGTTCCACAGGCCGCGCGCCCGGGCCGCCGTCTGCAGCTCGCCGACGACCGGCGGGACGGTCCATGGCTCCCGTGCGGGGTCGGCGAGTTGGGCGGTGAGCACCGGCTCCGCCGGGTACACCGCCTCGTCCATGAAGGCGAGCAGCCGGCCGCGCAGCTCCTCGGTGCGGGCGTCGTAGGAGAAGTCCACCGTCAGTGCTCCTTGTTGGTCGGCCGGTCCAGCGAGGCGAGACCGAACTGTACGAAGGCGGGCACCAGTTCACCGACCCGGTCGAAGCCGGGGCCGACCGTGCCGCCCTTGGTCCACCGGTAGTGGATGCCCTCCAGTACGACGGCCAGCTTGAACGAGGCGAAGCCGACGTACCAGCCGAGCGCCGCCACGTCCCGCCCCGAGCGCTCGGCGTACCGGGCGACCAGGTCGGCGGTGGCGGGGAACCCGGGGGCGAGCACTGCGCCGGGCAGGACGCCGTCGAAGCGCCGGGCCAGCTCGATGTACATCACCAGCAGTCCGAGGTCGGTCAGCGGATCGCCGACGGTGGACATCTCCCAGTCCAGCACCGCGGTGATCCGGTCGTCCGCGTCGACCAGCACGTTGTCCAACCGGTAGTCGCCGTGCACCAGCGCGGGCGCGGGGGAGAACGGGAGCGCGGCGGCGAGCTGCGCCTGCAGCTCGTCGATGCCGGCCACCTCCCGGCTGCGGGAGGCCGCCAACTGCTTGCCCCAGCGGACCAGTTGCCGCTCCAGGAAGCCCTCCGGCCGGCCGAAGCCGCCCAGCCCGACGGCCTGCGGGTCGAGCGCGTGCAGGTCGACCAAGGTGTCCACCAGGCGCAGCCCGAGGGCGTGCACCCGCTCGTCGCCGAGGCCCTCGAACTGCTCGGTGTCCCGGTAGACGGTGCCCGGCGCGCACTCCATCAGGTAGCACGGCGCCCCGGTCACCTCCGGGTCCTCGATCAGCAGCAGCGGCCGCGGCACCGGCACCCCGGTCGGGTGCAGGGCGGTCAGCACCCGGAACTCGCGGGCCATGTCGTGTGCGGTGGCCAGGACGTGCCCGAGCGGCGGCCGCCGCAGCACCCAGCGGCCGGTGCCGTCCTCCAGCAGGTAGGTCAGGTTCGACTTGCCGCCCTCGAACAGCCGGGCGTGCAGCGGACCGGCCAGCAGACCGGGCAGGTCACGGTCGATGCGGGCGCGGAGACGGTCGAGATCGAGGCCGGGAAGGGCTGCGGGGGCGTCGCTCATGGGCTCCTCGCCTGGGTGGGGACGACGACAGGACGGTATGACTAAGCGCTTGCTTAGAATCCCCGCGAGGTGTCCGCCTTGTCAACGGCTGCGACCGCCGGGCCCGCCCCGGCCCCCGCCGCGCGGACGCCGCAGCCGCCCCGGACCGTCCGGCCCGGGGCGGCTGCGTACCTGCCGGCGGCTAGCGCCCGGCGACCTTCGCGGCGACCCGGTCGCCGAGGTCCTTGTCCACGTTGCGCCAGTACGTGACGGCCCGCTCCAGGACCGGCGCGGAGACCCCCTTCAGCAGGTGCCCGGCGATGTTCGACACCAGCCGCTCGCGCGCGGCGTCGTCCAGCACCTCGCGCACCATGGTGCCCGCCTGACCCCAGTCGTCGTCCTCGGCGTGCAGCGGGTACGCCTCGCGGACCATCCGCCCCGCCACGTCCCAGCCCATCGGCGCGCCCCACAGCTCGGGCTGCGCGGCCGGCCCGCCGTACGAGTTGGGCGCGTACGGCGTGGTGGCCCGGGACGCGTCGAAGCGCATCGGCCCGTCCTTGGCGTACGAGTGCACCGGCACGTGCGCCCGGTTGGGCGGCAGCTGGGCGTAGTTGGGGCCGATCCGGTACCGGTGGGTGTCCGGGTAGGAGAAGATCCGGCCGAGCAGCATCTTGTCCGGCGAGACCCCGATGCCGGGCACCAGGTTCGACGGCTCGAATGCGGCCTGCTCGATGTGGACGTGGTAGTTGTCCGGGTTGCGGTCGAGCGTCATCCGGCCGACCTCGTGCAGCGGATGGTCGGCGTGCGGCCACACCTTGGTCAGGTCGAACGGGTTGAACCGGTACGTCCACGCGTCGTCGAACGGCATCACCTGGACGTACAGCGTCCACGACGGGTGGTCGCCGTTCTCGATCGCGTCGTGGAGGTCGCGCAGGTGGGCGTCCGGGTCCTCGCCGGCCAGCCGGTCGGCGGCGTCCTGGGTCAGGAACTCGATGCCCTGGTCGGTCTTGAAGTGGTACTTGACCCAGAAGCGCTCGCCGTCCGCATTGACCCACTGGTAGGTGTGCGAGCCGTACCCGTTCATGTGGCGCCAGGACTTCGGGATGCCGCGGTCGCCCATCAGCCAGGTGACCATGTGGGCCGACTCCGGGGAGAGCGTCCAGAAGTCCCACTGCATGTCGTGGTCGCGCAGGTGGGTGTCGGGGCGGCGCTTCTGCGAGCGGATGAAGTCCTGGAACTTGATCGGGTCCCGGACGAAGAAGACCGGGGTGTTGTTGCCGACCAGGTCGTAGTTGCCCTGCTCGGTGTAGAACTTCAGCGCGAAACCGCGCGGGTCGCGCCAGCTGTCGGGGGTGCCGAGCTCACCGGCGACGGTGGAGAACCGGGCCAGCATCTCGGTCTCCTTGCCGGGCTGGAACAGGTCGGCCCTGGTGAACCGGCTCACGTCCTGGGTCACCCGGAAGACGCCGTACGCGCCGCCGCCCTTGGCGTGCACCACCCGCTCGGGCACCCGCTCCCGGTTGAACTGGGCCATCTTCTCGATCAGGTAGTGGTCGTGCAGCAGGATCGGGCCGACCGGGCCCGCGGTCAGCGAATCCGCGTCGCTCTCGACCGGGACCCCGGCGTTGTTGGTGGTGGGCTGGACGGGGTGCTGGGCGCGTGGTGCATCGGACATGGCTGTGAGGCCTCCTAGCGGTACCGGGACGTACCTTCGGCGTCGCGCGCGCTGCGCTGCGACCGGTTCGACCGAACCACCGTCCGCCGGGTCCGGCAACCGCAGACCCCGGCCGCCCCGGCCACCATGTCCGTTACGGACGCGTCGTGAATGCGGCGCAGCCCGGCCGGTGGGTACCGGCCGGGCTGCGCGCTGGGTCCTGCGGGGTGCTACTGGGCACCAGCGGGTACCGCTGGGTCCTGCGGGGGTGGTGCCGCGGTAGCGGGTCCGGGGGTCAGTGACCGCCCTCGTCCACCACCTCGACGTCCTGGATCATCTGCTCGATCAGCTCGGCGGGCAGTGCGACCCGGGTCGCCCAGGAGTAGATGGCGAGCGCGAAGGCCGCGACCACGCCCATGTCCCACCACATCGGCAGGTTGCCCTGGCCGTCGCCGAAGCTGCCCTGCCAGGAGATCAGCCCGAGGCCGAGCAGGTACGCGGGCAGCCACTGGGCCGCGCGCCAGTCCAGCTTCGGCGCGTTCGGCAGGCCCTTCTTGGTGGCGTACGCGGCGTAGCTGCCGAGCAGCACGTAGCCGAGCACGATGGCGATGCCGAGGCGGGCCAGGGTGTGCCAGCCGGTCCAGTAGATGATCATGCTGGCGACGATGAACGACAGCGGGGCGATGACCGCGCCGCCGGGCAGGCGGTACGAGCGCTCACGGTTCGGCAGGCGGCGGCGCAGCGCACCGAAGGCCAGCGGGGCGCCCGCGTACATCAGCACCGAGGCGGAGGTGATGAAGCCGACCAGCTCCTGCCAGCTCGGGAAGGGCAGGAAGCAGATCACACCGGTCAGGAAGGAGATGACCAGACCGAACCACGGCACGCCCTGGCGGTCGACCCGCTCGAACAGCTGGGGTGCGTAGCCGTTCTTGCTCAGGCCGTAGGAGATGCGCGAGGTGGAGGTGGTGTAGATGAGGCCGGTGCCGCCGGGCGAGACGATCGCGTCGAAGTACAGCACCCAGGCCAGCCAGCCGAGGCCGACGGTGGTGGCGAGGCCGGCGAACGGGCCGCTGATGCCGGGGAAGTCGAGGTTGGCCCAGCCGTTCGCGAACGAGGTCGCGGGCAGCGCGGCGATGAAGACGACCTGCAGCAGGATGTAGATCAGGGTGCCGATGGCGACCGAGCCGAGCACGGCGCGCGGGATGTCGCGCTTGGGGTTCTTGCTCTCACCGGCCAGCTGGATCGCCTGCTCGAAGCCGAGCAGGGCGAAGATGATGCCGCTGGTGCTGATCGCGGCCAGGATGCCCTTGGTGCCGAACGGGGCGAAGCCGTGCGAGGTGAAGTTGCCGCCGTGGAAGTTGGTCACGGCGAGGGTGAAGATGGCCAGCAGCGGCACGAAGATCTTCAGCCAGGTGGCGAAGCTGTTGGTGTGCGACAGCACGCGCACGCCGAGGAAGTTGACCGCGACGAAGACGCCCATCAGGATCACCGCGACCACGAAGCCGGAGGCGGTGAGGGTGCCGTTGTCGTTCAGGAAGCTCTTCGCGAACTCCCAGTGACCGGCGTAGCCGATCATGGCCTCGACCTCGATCGGCGCGACCGTGGCGGCCTGCAGCCAGGAGAACCAGCCGAACGACATGCCGGCCAGGCCGCCGAAGGCGTAGTGCGGGTAGCGCGCGGTGCCGCCCGCCACCGGGAACATGCCGCCGAGCTCGGCGTGGACGAAGGCCAGCAGCACGATCGCGACCGCGCCGATGCCCCAGGAGATGAGCGCGGCGGGGCCGGCCACCATGACGGCGTTCTTCGCGCCGTAGAGCCAGCCGGAGCCGATGATCGAGCCCACGGAGGCCCAGAGCAGGCCGATCAGCCCGACCTCACGGCGCAGCGAACGGCCGCTGCCCGGTGAACCGGTCGATGGGGAGGCTGAAGGGGCGAGCTGGTCGACAGAAGCCATGGGGATGGGGAACCTCTCGGTGAATGGCAGGTGGAGGTTGAGAGTTGCCCAAGGCTAGGTCGGCACCACGGTCGCACAACAGACGCGAAGCCGAATAGTTACATTCAGATGGCCAATTTCACGGCTGCTGCACAACTGACTGCTCTCCGTATGTCTCCGCAGGTCAGGCCAGGCGTCACGGAAATTTGAGCATTATTTGAGAAAGCGGGTGGGGTGGTATTGCTTCGCAGGGCGCTGCATAAGCATGAGGGCCGCGCGGGGGCGCTGGGGCGGTCGTTCGCGCCGCGTCGGCACGGATTTATACAGGAATCGGTCGATGGTTGAGGGCCTGCAGCACCGGGTGGACAGGCGGTGAACCGGGGTGGCCGGGGGCGGAAGAGAGTGCCTGGTGAAGGCCGGTGAGGCCCGCGGGCCGTCCGAAGGAGGGGGTCCGCCGGTCTCAGTGGGTGGGATCCGGCGGGGCCGCGGACACCTTCACGGAGTGCCCGGAGGCGTCCGCGGCGTACCAGTACGAGCCGAACCGCGACTGCTCCTGGCCGAACGACTCCCCGGCGGCCGTGTCCGCGGCGCACAGGTAGAGCGGCCGCCCGTTGTAGAGGACCTGGACCGTGCCGTCGGTCCGCACCGTGGTGCCGAGCAGCCCCTCGTCCGCGCCCGGACCGGCCACCGGCAGACCCTTGGTGGTCAGCGGGGGGAGCGCGGCGGCGCAGTCGTCGTAGCAGGTGGAGGCCGTCGAGGTGTCGCCCTCGAAGACGTACAGCGTGCGCCCCTGGGCGTCGACCAGCACCGGGCCGAGCGGATCGGTGGCCGCCACCCCGACGGCCGTGCCGGGCTCGGCGGACAGGGCCGCGGCCGCTGCGGCCGCCGCAGCCGCGGCAGCCGCCGCTACGGCGGGGTCGGCGGCCGGCGCGCGCGCGCCGGGTGTCTCGTCGCCGTCCGCACCCGGGCGTCAGGCGTCCCGGTGCCCGAGTGCGTCGGA
>NZ_JBEZIR010000082.1:0-38266 GCF_040651175.1 Kitasatospora sp. NPDC048540 | reverse complement strand
ATGTGTCTCGGGTCCACCGTGGGAGGGTCCGGCATCCGGGGAAGGACCCTTTCCGCCGGATTTTCCGGATGTACAGGGGTCATCCGGTACGGCCCGGCCCGGCGGGGCGGGATCTGCTTGCGACTCGGGGACCTGCGTCGTACCCGGCTAGGCTCAGGGACCGTGGACGACGTGGCATCGACGCAGGGCGACAGCAGGCGACCCGGCTCCACCGGGGAGACCGAGGTGACCGGAGCGACCGGGGAGACCGGGGGCGGCGACCGGGCCGCGGCGCACGCGCCGGCCGGAACGGGACCCGTACCCGCCCCGGCCGGCGAGGTCCGCGGCGGCCGGGCGCTGCCCAAGACCGACAAGAGCGAGCAGACCAGGGCCCTGATCCTGGAGACGGCCATGCGGCTGTTCCAGGAGCGCGGCTACGACAAGACCACGATGCGCGCCATCGCCAAGGAGGCCGGGGTCTCGGTCGGCAACGCGTACTACTACTTCGCGTCCAAGGAGTACCTGATCCAGGGCTTCTACGACCGGATGACGTACGAGCACGCCGCCGACGCCCGGCAGCGGATGGCCCACACCAAGGACTTCGCGGAGCGGCTGGAGATCGCGCTGACCTCCTGGGTGGACTGTGCGGCGCCGTACCACGAGTTCGCCGCCCAGTTCTTCCGGACCGCAGCCGACCCGGACAGCCCGCTCAGCCCGTTCTCGAACGAGTCGCACCCGGCCCGGGCGACCGCGGTCGAGCTGTTCCGGGAGACCCTCAGCGGCTCCGAGCTGGCACCCAAGCTGGACGCCGAACTGGTCGAGCTGATGCCCGATCTGCTCTGGCTGCACCTGATGATCGTGGTGCTCTACTGGGTCTTCGACCGTACCCCGGACACCGAGCGGACCCGGGCCTTCGTCAAGCGCTGCACCCCGCTGGTGGCCAAGGTGGTCAACCTCTCCCGGTACCGGATCTTCCGCCCGCTGGTCCGCGACGCCAAGGGGCTGATCCAGGACTTCGTGCTGCCGACCGTCGGCCGCACCGTCCGGCCGTGACCACCACGGCCCGCACCGGGACCGCACCGACCGGGACCGCCCGTACCGGGACCGCACGGACCCACGTCGCACGGACCGTCACCGACCTGCTCCAGCCCCGCAACGTCCTGCTCGCCGGGATGACCGGCCTCGGGATCGCCGCGGCCGGGAGCTGGCGGGGTGCCCCGTGGGGGTTGCTCGGCGCGCTGTGCGCCGGGATCGTCCCCGCCTCCTACATCGAGTGGGAACGGCGGCGGGGCACCTGGGGCGACCGCCACGTCGTCGACCGCACCAAGCGCACACCGATCTTCCTGGTGATCCTCGGATCGATCGGGACCGGCTCGGCGGTGATGCTGCTGGGGCACGCCCCGCAGGGCATCCTGGTCGCGATGCTCGCGCTCTGGGGCATGACCGTCGGCCTGCTGGCCGTCAACACCGCCTGGAAGATCAGCGTGGACTCGGCGGTCGCCTCCGCCGTGGTCGCGATGCTCGCCGCCGTCGGCTCCCCCTGGTGGCTCGCCGTGTACCCGGCGGTCGGCGCGGTCTGCTGGTCCCGGGTCGCGCTCGGATACCACTCGGCCGCGCAGACCGTGGCCGGCGCGGCACTCGGGGCGGCGACCGCCGGCGCGTTCGTCCTGATCTGACGGCGCGCCGGACGGCCGTGGGCCGGGCGGGCCGTCCCGCCGGGCGGACCCCACGCCGCTGGCTCCGCGGGTCAGAAACCGTCCGGGTTCCAGGCCCGGCGCGGGGTGCGCAGCAGCAGGTCCGCGGTGGCGGCCGCGCCGGGGGTGAGCTCGGTGAGCAGGGCGGCGGCGGCGAGCGTGGTCGCGCCGGACGCGCCGAGGTAGAGCTCGC
This sequence comes from Kitasatospora sp. NPDC048540, assembly GCF_040651175.1. Classification (NCBI taxonomy): domain Bacteria; kingdom Bacillati; phylum Actinomycetota; class Actinomycetes; order Kitasatosporales; family Streptomycetaceae; genus Kitasatospora; species Kitasatospora sp. NPDC048540. The sequence continues at coordinate 36,400 of NZ_JBEZIR010000082.1, read as the reverse complement.
CGAGCCGGCCCACGGTCAGTGCGAGATCGGGTTCCTCCCCCGTCGGGACGCAGCGCCCGGTGCCGTCGGCGGACGTCTCCAGCGCCCACCGGCCGCCGGCGTGGCCCGCCGGGTCGTCGACCTCCAGCACCAGCCGACCGGCGGCGGCGTAGCTGCGGGCCCCGAAGGCGGCCTCCAGGTCGAGCAGCCGCAGCCAGGTGAAGTCGCCGGTGTCCGGGTTGGGACGCACCCCGCGCGGGTCCTTGAGCAGCAGCCGCAGCGGGTCGTCCACGCCGAGGCTGTCGATGGCGATGGTGCGGACCCAGTCGACGGAGAAGACGAGCTGCCAGAGCGCGTTGGCGGTCGGCTGATCCAGCGCGAGGTGGTCGAGGACGGTGAGGGTGCAGGTGGGCACCATGCCGTCCCACTTGTCGTCGACGGTGTAGGTGATCAGGCCGGTGACCTCGCCCTCGGCGTCGCGGTGGAGCGCGGTGAACGGCTCCTTCCAGTCGTAGCCGGGGAGCGTGATGTCGCCGGTCTCCAGCCGCCACCAGGCCTCGGAGCGGCTGATGGCGCCGGGCTGGGTCCGGCGCCAGCGCTCGTGGAGTTCGGCGCCCAGCTTGCGGACGTCCGCCATCGGGACGAAGTCGATCCGGCCGCCGGACGGCAGCGGCAGGTCGGGCCGCAGGCCGCCGGAGCGGGCCAGGTCGATCTGCAGGCCGTGGGTGGTGGTGGCCGGGCCGAAGCCGTAGCGGCCGTAGATGTTGTACTCGGCGGCGATCAGGATCGCTGCCGCGCTGCCGCGCTCGCGGGCGGCGGCCAGGTCACGGTTGATCATGCCGGTGAGCAGGCCGCGGCGGCGGTGGGTGGCGGTGACCGTGACGGCGGTGATCGCGTCGACCGGCAGGGTGGCGCCGCCGGGCACGGTCAGCTCGGTGTCGAAGCTGCGGAAGGTGGCGACGCAGCGGCCCTGGTCCGAGGCGTCGAAGGCACCGAGGCAGCGGCCCGGCTCGAACAGCAACTGCCGCCAGTGGAGGCCGGAGCCGGTGTGCGGACGCAGGAAGCCGCGGGCGATGGCGCGGTCCCAGTCCGGGAGTTCGTCCTCGGTGACCGCGCGGATCTCGATCTCGTGGCCGAGCCGGCCCGGCGCTACGTTCCCCATCCGGCCACCGTACGGCGCAGGTCCGGGCCCGGCATCCGATTTTCCGCCCGGCCGCCCCGGGCACCTTCGCCGACGGGCGCCTTCACCCACAGGCGCCTTCACCCACAGGCGCCTTCACCGACGGGTGGCTTCAGCTACGGGCGGGCGTAGAAGTCCGGGCGCCCCATGATCCAGAGGCTGGCCTGTTTGATGGCGGTGCCGGGGCGGGGGGCCTCGATCATCTGGTCCTCGCCGAGGTAGATGCCGACGTGGTAGATGTCCGCCGGACGGCCGGTCCTGGTCCAGAACACCAGGTCCCCCGGGCGGAGTTGGCCGTACGAGACCGGGGTGGACTCGGCGTACTGGTCAGCCGCGAAGTGGGTGAGCCGCTTGCCGGCCTGACGCCAGGCCATCATGGTGAGCCCGGAGCAGTCGTAGCCGGTCTGGCCCTCCCCGCCCCAGATGTACGGAAGTCCGATCTTCGACTTGGCGAAGGCCACGGCCGCCTGCGCGCCCACCGCGGACCAGGGACCTCCGCTGACGGACCCACCGGCGGGCCCGGCGGCGGGGGCCGCCGGTGCCGAAGCCGCTGCGGCGGCGACCGCGGCCGCCCGCGCCTGCTCCTCGGCCTCGCGGGCGGCGATCTCGTCCAGCGCGTCCTGGCGGCGGCGCTCCAGTTCCAGGGTGGTGCTGCGGGCGGCCGCCAGCTCCGCGAGGAGTTCCTCGCGGCGGGCGGTGATCTCGGCGACCTGGGCCTGTTGGGCCGCCAGCCTGGCCTCGGCCTGCTCCTTGGCGGTGCGGACGGCGTCGGCGGCCCGGCCGGCCTCCGCCTCGGCGCGGGTCGCGGCGCTCGCGGCCCGGGCGGCGTCGGCGGCGGTCGCGGCGGCCTCCTCCAGGATCTGCCGGGTACGGGCCCCGGCCATCGAGACGGCGGCGGCCTGTTCGGTGACGGCCCGGGTGCCGCGGGCGCCCAGCAGGGCGTCGATCGCGGAGAGTTCGGGGGAGGCGCCCTGCCGGTAGGTCTCGGCGGCGAGCTGCGCCGCGCGGTCGGCCGCGGCGGCGCGCGCCGTCTCGGCGTCGGCCGAGCGGCGGGCGGCGTCGGCCGCCGCGGTCCGGGCCCGGGCCAGCCGGGCCTGGGCGCCGTTGTAGGCCTCCACCGCCTGCTCGGCGTCCTGTCCGGCGTGCAGGAGTTCGGCCCGGGCGGCGGCCAGCCGGGCCTCGGCGGTGCCGCTGGCAGCGGCCTTGGCGTCGGCCTCGGCCTGGGCGCGGGCGATGTCCTCGGCGGAGGGGTACGGATCGTCGGCCGGCGTGACCGCGCGGGGCGCCGCCGGTCCGGCGGGCGCGGCGGGGGCGGCGGGCGCGGCGGGCGCGGCGGCGGCGCCGGGGAGCAGGCCCACCAGGCCGGCCAGGGTGAGCAGGAGCGTCGGCAGGAGTCTGCGGGCCACGTCCGGTCCTCTCTTCCGATCGGATGACGGTCGGTCAACCACACCCCCCGGTGGCATGACGGTCACTCACCGTCATTATTCCAGAGCCGAAGCGCGCCCCCCGGGCTCGCCATACGGCCACCGGGGTGAGATGTCCGATTGTCTGCACGGAGGCCTGTCGGTGCGGCGGCCCGGCGGCCCGGCGGCCGGGCACGCTTCAGCGCTTCGGCTCCGGGTGCCGCAGCCTCGGGTGCCGGTACGGCGTGCGGACCCCGGAGCGCGCGCCGCCCGCCGTACCGGCCGCGGGGGTGCCGGTGCTGCCGCGTACCGCGTAGGTGCGCAGCCGTCCCGCGTGCACCACCCGGCGCCGGCTGCGGGCGCCGTCCTGGCGGGCGGGTTCGCCGCCCGCGGTCGAGGGGTGGGCGCCCGTGCGCGGGCCGGGGTGCGGGCCCGGGCGGGCGGCCGGGGAGGCCGAGGAGCGGCGGTCGGCGAGCCGGGCGGAGCGCCGGGCCAGCGAGCGGGCCGCGTGGGCGTCGAGGTGGGCGGTGGCCCGGGCGGCCATCCGTTCGGCGACCCGGTGGGTGGCCGTGTGGTGGGCGGGGACCTTGTCGGGTGCTCCGGCGATCAGGTCGAAGAGCCAGGTGCGGGCACGGTCGGCGCGGGCGTGCAGCAGCCGTTCGCGGCGCACCGCCCGCCGTCGCCGGCGCGGCCGGTCCGCGTACCGCCAGCGGGCCCAGGGACTGCTGGGCCTGGCCAGCCGGACGGCGCCGACCGCGGACAGGCCGGGCACCATGATGCCGAGCATGCCGGTCCACATCTTGCCCTTGAGCAGGGCGATGACCGAGAGCAGCGCGTTGACGGAGATGCCGGCGGTCAGGCCCCAGTGCCCCCAGCCGGCCGGCGCGGTCTGCCCGGGTACGGCGCCGAGCGGGACGTACCCGGTGAGCAGCAGGGCGGTGATCAGGATGCCGAGGATCACGGCGTCCACCGACTTGCGGCCCTGCTCGCCCCAGTAGACGTCGTCGAGGTGCAGGATCAGGGCGAACTCGTCGAGGACCAGCCCGCACCCGATGCCGAAGCTGAGGCTGAACCAGTTGATCCAGGGGTGGCCGCCGTTGGTGGCGATCACGCCGATGCCGCCGACCAGCAGGAAGCCGAGGCCGAAGACCATGTGGTGGATGTGCAGGCCGCCGGGGGTGATGTTGCCGGGCCACCAGCGGACCTTGGCGCGGATCATGCGGACGCTGAAGCGGATGCAGACGAAGGAGGTGATGAAGCCGACCAGCAGCAGGAGCAGCGGTTGCTTGTGGGTCGCGACGATGTGGTCGCGGTAGCTGTCCAGCAGGGTGCCGATCATCGTGGTACTGCCTTCGTCGGGTCGTGCGGCGGGCTCCTCCGGTGCCGGGCTAACGTCCGGTCAGAACCCCCGGGTGCGCTTGGCCGCCCGCCGGGGTACCAGCAGTTGGGGCGCGAGGCGGTCGGCCGCGCCGGGTGCCTTCATGAACAGACGCGCGACCTCGCCTCCCAGGTTCACGCCGATCGCCAGCGCCATCGCGATGGCGGCGGCCCGGGTGATGGAGACCAGTCCGGCGCTGGCATGCCCCTGGGCGAGCGAGAGCATGCCCAGGTAGAGCGCGGATCCGGGCATCAGCGGACCGATCGCGGCGGTCACGTAGGGCAGTGCGGAGGCGTACCGGTAGCGGGCGGTGAGCTGGCCGAACAGGCCGACCAGGCCGGCGGCGATACCGGTGGAGACGATCGGCGAGATCCCCGCGTTGTAGGCCAGCACCCCGTACGTGGACCAGCCGATGCAGCTGTTGAGCACCACCAGCGGCAGGGTGCGGCGGTCGGTCTGGAGCAGCATGGCGAAGGCGGCGGTGAGCACCATCGCGGCGGCCAGTTGCAGCGGCGGGTCGACGGAGCCGATCAGGCTCTCGTCGGGCCGCAGCCGGGCGTTGAAGTTGACGCCGACGTACAGCACCAGCATCACGCCGATCACGATGCCGGCCACCAGGTAGACGACTTCGAGCAGCCGGGCGGCGGCGGTGATGTAGAAGCCGGTGAGGCCGTCCTGCACGGCGGCGACCATGGCCCGGCCCGGGAGCAGGGCGAACAGTCCGCCGGTGATGACCACGGAGCCGCGCAGGTGCCAGTCGTTGAAGGAGAGGGCTATGCCGAAGGCGGCGGCGGGCATCGCGCCGACCACGAACTGGTAGAACTCCGGCAGGCCGCGGTGGGCGATCAGGGAGGCGAGCCGGTCGCCGAGCACCGAGGCCACGAAGGCGCTGCCGAAGACCAGCCAGGCCTTGCCGTCGAGCTGCCCGCCGACCAGGAAGGTGGCCGCGCCGGCCAGCAGGCCGGTGGCGAGGGCGAGCAGCCAGACCGGGTAGGGGTGGCGGTTGCGGCGGCTCCGGGCGAGCCGGCGGTAGGCGTCGTTGATGCTGACCTGTTCGGCCGTGATGTCGGCGACCAGGCGGTAGACGGCGGCGAGGCGGGTGTAGTCGGAGGTGCGGCGGCGGACCACGCGGTCGGCGGTGACCGGCGCCTCGGTGAGCGAGGGCTGGTGGGAGACCGAGATCAGGGTGAAGGTGACCTGCGGTTCGCAGTGGTCCAGCCGGTAGGCGTGGGCGATGCCGAGCATGGCGGCCTCGACGTCCTCGGCGGCCTCGCCGCTGGCGAGCAGCAGTTCACCGATCCGCAGGGTGAGGTCGAGGATGCGCGGGATGTTGCGGCCGACGGCGGAGGGGTGCAGTTCGCGGGCGGTCCGTTCGAAGGCGGGGCGCTCCGCCATGGGGGTGCGCAGCAGGGTCCGCATCCGGTCGGGCCAGGGTGCGCTGCCGGGGCCGCCGGGCTGCAGGTGCGGGACGGCGAGGCCGGTGGCCGGGGTGTAGCCGGCGGCGCGCCAGTCCTCGGGAGTGAGGGTGTCCTCGGCGAGGCTGCGGGCCTGCTCGGCGGGGGCCGGGGTGAGCAGGCCGTCGGTCTGCAGGGGGGCCGGGGCGAGCGGGACGGCGGTGCGCGGTTCGACGGGGGGCGTGTCGGGGCCGAGCAGGCCCTCGGTGGGCTGGGGTGCGGCCGGGTCGGGGGCGGGGCCGGGGGTCGGGGGGCCGTCCTCGGGCGTCCTGGTGTCGCCGTCGCCCTGCCGGCCCAGCTTCGGCACGTCCGCTCCTCGCCGCCCCTGGTGGCCGCGCCGGCCACGGTCCGTTCCCGTCTGCCCCCACCTTGCCCGATCGAACGGCCCGATGCATATGTACGGGGCGGTGGACCTGCGGTTACGTCTGGGACTCGGCGGCGCGCGGGCGCCTGGCGCGGGCCAGTTCGAACAGCACCGGGAGCACCGAGAGCAGCACGATGCCGAGGCAGATGAACTCGATGTTGTCCCGGACGAAGGCGATCCGGCCGAGGAAGTAGCCGAGCACGGTGATCCCGGCGCCCCAGAGCGCGCCGCCGATCACGTTGTAGAGGACGAAGGTGCGGTAGGTCATCCGTCCGACGCCGGCGATGACCGGGGTGAAGGTGCGGATCACCGGGACGAAGCGGGCCAGCACGATCGCCTTCGGCCCGTGCCGCTCGAAGAAGGCGCCGGCCTTGGCCACGTTCTCCTGCTTGAACAGCCGGGAGTCGGTGCGCCGGAACAGCCCGGGCCCGACCTTCCGCCCGAACGCGTAGCCGACCTGGTCGCCGGCGACCGCGGCGGCCACCACCAGCAGGCAGACCAGCCAGAGCGGCTGGGGCAGCAGCCGTCCGCCGGCGACCAGCAGTCCGGTGGTGAACAGCAGTGAGTCGCCGGGCAGGAAGAAGCCGATCAGCAGGCCGGACTCGGCGAAGACCACGGCGAGGATGCCGACCAGGCCGAAGGTCGAGATCAGGGTGGTCGGGTCGAGCCAGGACGGGCCGAGGGCGAGGCTGGTCACGGTAGGGGTACTCCCACGAAGGTCGACTCTTGGCAATGGAATGGTAAAGCATTTGCCAAGTCGACCCCTCCGGCGCCCGCTGTCCGCCCGCCGTCAGCGGCAGTCCCGCTCCCGGACCGGCGCCCCGGGCGGGACCGGCCGGAGCCGGAACACCCCCAGCACGATCGCGGCCTCCCGCCGCACCCGCACCCGCGCCGACACCCACGCCGGCCGCCGCGCCGGCCGTCCGCCCACCCGGACACCGCGGCAGGCCCAGCCGCCCCGGTCCGCCCCAACGACACTCATGCGCCAGCCCCCCCGGTCGATTCGGTCACCCACCACCGGTCCTACCGGCCGTGGGCTGCGGCGATGCACGGGAAGCGGCCAAACCACCCGTCCCGATGAAATCCCGAACCGGCGTTCCCGCCCCCGGCGGCGGGCACGCCGGGCGCGGCGGGCGCCCGCGCCCCGCGCGACCTCGGCGATACGCCGCACGTACACACTCGAACCGGTCGGCGGGGCCCGTCCGGTAACCGGTCCACCTTCCGGGGCAGCGGCCCCGAGCTGCCCTTCGCCTCGAACCCGACCGGCCGGCCACCGGGTCGCCCGGTCCGTCGACCTGAGGAGAACGGTGAAGCTCAAGCATCTCGTCCGCCGGATATCCGGCACCGTGGCCGTGGCCCTGGCCTTGGCCCTGCCGACCGTCACCGGCACGGCCGAGGCCGCCGCGGCGACCGGCGCCGACGCCGCCGCGCTGGCCGCCGCGAACGTCGGGAAGAGCGCGGGCACCTGCGCCGACCTCCCGACCACCAACAGCCTCGGCGGCGACCAGTTCCTGACCAGCTGCTCCGGCGGCTACAGCGGCGGCCCCGAGTACTGGTGCGCCGACTTCGCCAAGTGGGTGTGGCAGAAGTCCGGGTTCGCCGTCCAGGGCCTCGACGCCTCCGCGGCGAGCTTCCGGTCGTACGGGCTGGGCCACGGCACCCAGCACACCTCGCCCTCGTACCGGCCGAGCCCGGGCGACGCGGTGGAGTACGGCGCGCCCGACGGCGACATCCACCACGTGGCGATCGTCACCGCGGTCGACGCCGACGGCTCGATCGTGACGGCCAACGGCGACTGGAACGGCAGACACGACGCCGGTTCGATGGCGGAGTTCGCGAAGAGCTCCCAAGTGGTGTCGATCACCATCCCGGCCGCGGAGACCGCGGTCGGCAGCGTCCCGGGGTCGGTCGACCCGGCGAACGGCTACTACATCGCCGGCTACACCTCGCCGTCCACGGTGAGCGGCAACCCGTACACGCCGACCGCGGTGTGCGGATCCGGCTTCGGCGTGGTCGACTCGCACGGCCTCGACGGCGCGCAGGTCTACCTGCTCTACAACGCCACCACCGGCCAGAACTGCGTGACCACGCTGGTGGACCGGCCCGCCGGGCCGGTCCCGCTGAACGCGACGCTGAGCGTCCAGGACGGTGCCTCAGCGAGCGACCCGGGCAACTTCGCCTCGTACGCCGGGCCGGTGCGGCTGGCCGCGCCGGGTGCCTGCGTGAAGTGGGGCGGCAGCTACGGGTCCACCTCGTGGACGAGCGACTGGAGCCACTGCGGCTGATGACGCCGTCTCCGGTCCGGGCCCGGGCGCAGCGCGCGTCCGGGCCCGGAGCTGTGCTCAGAGCCCGTAGCGCTCGACGATCTCCCGGTGCCGGGCGGTGTCCAGTCCGCCGGCCTCGGCCAGGTCCAGCCAGCTGAGCGGGTGCGGCCAGCCGGCCGTCAGCGCCAGCAGCAGGGCGTCGGCCTCGGCGGCGGAGGCGGTCGGCGGCACCCCGAGCGCGGCGTAGATGCCGGGCAGGCCGTCGCCCTCGCCGCCGTGGTCCGCCGGGTCGGTGACGGCGTAGTGGTCACCGCTGTAGGCCCAGACGCCGTAGCCCTCGGCCTGCAGGGCGGTGCGCAGCGCCACCCAGTGCTCGTCGCCGGGCCAGGCGCCGTCCAGCCAGTAGGTGGTGTACCCGGCCGGGTCGAGCAGGGTGAGCAGCTCGAAGGTGGGACGCCAGCGTTCCTTCTCCTCGTCGGTGCCGGGCGGGTCGTTGAGCACGGCCGGGCCGAAGACCACGACGTCCCGGTGGTTGAGCGGGAGTTCGTCGCCGAGCACGGGCAGCACCCGGGCGGTGGCCGGGCCGGTGCGGATCGCCGGGAACTCGGCGGTGGAGCCGTTGGCGCGGGTCGCCCGCAAGGTGACGATCTGCCACTCCTCGTCGACCGGGCCCGACGGCCGGTCGAACTCGATGCCGATCCGGGCGCCGACCGAGCGGACGGTGTCCCAGTCCCGGTTGGCGGTGGCGGCGGTGATCAGGTGCCACAGGTCGGGTTCCTGCACGGCCCGGTGCAGGTCCCCGGGCCCGGCCTCGCCGTCCGGCAGCGCGTGCTCCAGCAGCTCCAGGTAGATCCGCTGGGCGGCCGCGTGGTCGCCGGTGCGGGTGGCCGCGGTGGCCGCCAGGCGCCGGGTGTTGATGGCGTCCGGCTCGTGCGCGAGCACGCCCGCGCAGTGCTCGCCGACCTCGGCCCAGCGGCCCTCGGCGGCGGCCCAGCGGGCGCGCAGCCAGTGCGCGTCGGCGGGTTCGGCCGCGAGCAGGCGATCGGCCAGCCGGCGTACGCCGTCGCCGTCGCCGGCCTCGATCAGCATCGAGCCGAGCATCCCGGCCGCGTGGTCCTGGCCGCGGCCGGCCTCCAGTTCGGCCCACAGCAGGTCGGCGGCGGCCCGGCCGTGGCCGAGCATGCCCAGTACGCCGGCCAGGTTGGCGACCACCGCGGGGGCGTCCGCGGGGAGTTCGGCGCGGGCGGCGGCGAGCAGGTCGGCGCCGGTCTCCGCGGCGGGGGTGTGCTCGGCCAGCCAGTCCACCAGATCGGCGGCGGGGACCGGGAGTTCGGCGACCGGCAGGGCCTCGGCGGCGGCGCGCAGTGCGGCCAGCCGGTCGGCGACACCGTCGTCGGTGCGGCGCAGCAGGGCGAGCTTGCGCTCGCCGGTGGCGGCCAGGGTGAGGGCCACGGTACGGGCGCCGCGGGCGACCGCGAGGCGGCCGGCGATCAGCGCCAGGTCGAGGCAGGGGCGGTGGGAGCCGGCGGTGTCCAGGTGGCCGGTCCAGCGGGCGAGGCGGGCGCCGAGGTCGGCGTCGTTGGCCAGCTCGCCGTGCGGCAGGGCGCCGGCCTCGGCGAGGAGTTCGACGGCGCGGGCCCAGCGGTGCCGGATGTCGGCGTACCGGTCGGCCTCGTCGGCCGGCGGCAGCAGGTCGAGGGCGGGGCCGGTGCGGCCGAGGGCGGCCAGGTTGAGGGCGCGGCCGGTGGCGAGCTTGCGGCGGTCGTCGTCGTCGAGCCGGTTGCGGCCGGCGACGTAGGCGTGCTCGGCGGTGTCGTAGGCGTCGAGGGCGTCCTGGTGGCGGCCGAGCCGGTGCAGGGCGGAGGCGCGGCTGTGGCCGAAGGAGAGCGAGACCTGCTCGCCGGCGGCCTGGATCCTGGCCTGGGCGCGGTCGAGGTGGCCGAGTGCCTCCTCGCAGCGGCCGTCGTCCTCCAGGGTGTCGGCGTACTCGCGGGACAGGCAGTCGAAGCACGCGCGGGCGGGCTCGACCCGCTGCAGGGTCTCCTCCAGGACGGCGAGGCGCTCGGGGACGTAGCCGGGGCCGTCGATGTTGGCGTGGCAGATGGTGAAGTCCTGGACGGCGCAGACCGACTGCGGGCAGGAGGCGGTCTCCTCGCGGTGGGCGAACTCCAGCAGCGAGACGGCCTCGGCCATCGCCGCCTCGCCCTGGTGGCGCTTGTTGAGGAGGTTCTGCAGCCGCCAGTGGCGCAGGAAGACCTCGACCCAGGGCAGGCCGAGGGCGCGGGCGGAGGCGAGCGCCTCCGGGTACATCGCGTCGAGCTGTTCGTTGCGGCCGTCGACGGCGTGGCCGGCGATCTCGGCGAGCGCGGTGGCCAGCCGGTGCTGGCCGGCTTCGTTCAGCTGCCGGTGGGTGTCGTGCACCCAGCCCCAGATGTCGGTGGTCATGCCTGGTTCCCCCCGTGGTGCGGTGCGGCCGCCGGGTGCGCGGCTCGTTCGGTGGTGCGGCGGACGCGGCTCATCGGGGCGCGCCCGGTGGCTCGTCCGTGGCCGGCGGGTCGGCCGGTCCGCCCTGCGGCCCGGGGCGCGGGCCGGGTACGGCGAGCGACTCGGGTACGGCGAGGCCCTCGGGCATCGCCGCGGTGAGCGCGGACACCGCGGTGCCGATGCCGGCCAGGGCCGCGGTCAGGTCGCCGGCCGCCGGGCCCGCCGCCGAGGCCATGATCACCTTGAGCGAGCGGAGCAGCGCCGCGGCCGTGGTGCTGCCGGTGTGCCCGGCCCGGTAGGCGGTCAGCAGGTCCTGCACGGCGGGCGAGGCCAGGTTGAGGTACAGCCGGGCCTTGACGGTGCCCTCGGTGCGGGCGGTGAACGCGCGGGCCAGGCGCAGCGCGGCGGACGGGATCCGGGCGTCGGCCTGGTCGTCCTCGATCCTGGCCTTCAGCTCGGCCTCCCGGTCGGGGACCAGCACCAGTGGCAGGCCGGGCGGGTCGAACCGGGCGGCGACCAGTTGCTCGCCCTCGTCGGTGAGGGCGGCGCCGAGCCAGGCGCTCTCCTCGGCGGGCAGCGGGTGCAGCGGGTCGCGGAACAGCTCGCGGTTGCCGCTCTCGCTGCCGAGTTCGACGATCCGGCACTCGCGCAGCTGCGCGTAGCGGCGCAGGAAGGGGAGCACGGCGTACCGGTCGCCGCGGGCGATCGGCACCTGCATCGCGCGGTAGAGCATCTCCTCGAAGCCGCCGCCGCTGCCGAGCGCGACGTGCACCGCGCCGCCGCCGGCGGCGCGCAGCGCACCGGCCGTCAGGTCGCCCTGTGAGGTGGGCACCGGGACGTCGTCGGCGAGCAGGGTGAACAGCCGGTCGTCGCAGAGCGCGGCGCCGAGCAGGTCCTGGCCGTGCCGGGCGAGGATCCGCCGCCAGGCGGCGGGGTGCAGCCGGGCGGTCTCGTAGAGGCCGTCGACGATGGCGTCGGTGAGGGCCTGCTGGAGGGCGCGGTAGTGGTCGTCGCGCTGGAGGTCCTCGCGGCTGGCGGTGGGGGTGAGCCGGGTCGACTCGACCACGCCGCCGATGAAGCCGGCCCAGCCGGGCAGCAGGTCGCGGGCGTCGTCGGAGAGCAGCATGCCGCGCAGGTAGACGGCGAGGTCGCGGTTGTCGCTGGAGCCGTAGGTGCCGCCGTCCTGCACCCAGAGCAGGCCGACGGCGTCGGTACGGCCTTCGACCGGGCGCAGCGGGAAGGCGGTGAGCGGCTCGAAGCGGCGGCCGAAGGCGGCGGCGAAGCGCATCCGGGCGGCGTGGGTGTCGTCCTGGTCCGGTCCGCGCCAGGGCACCGGGACGCCGTTGACCGGGGTGTCGTCCTCGCCGACGTGGACCGGGACCGGCAGCAGCACGCAGTACCGGGCGAGGACCTCGCGCAGCGCGTCCTCGTCGGCGAGGTGGGCGTGTTCGGGCTTGAGCCGCAGCTCGACGGCGGTGCCGGCGACCGGTCTCGGGGCGGCGGGCTCGACGCTGTACTGCTCGCCGCCGCGGCTGCGGTAGCGGTGGCCGAGGTGCGGTTCGCGGTGCGAGGTGGTGGTGACGGTGACTTCGTCGGCGACCGAGAAGGCGGACAGGAAGCCGAGGCCGAAGGCGCCGATCAGGTCCTGGTTGCCGGTGAGTTCGCGCAGCATCCTGGTGTAGCCGGTGCCGACGGTGGCCAGGTAGGCGTGGATCTCCGGCTCGGTGAGGCCGGCGCCGGTGTCCTCGATCACGACGGTGCGCCGGGCCGGGTCGCCGCTGACCCTGATCAGCTGTGCCGCGGTGTGGTCCGGGTCCTCCAGCCTGCGGCGGGTGTGCGAGTCGTGGGCGTTCTGCACCAGTTCGCGCAGGGCGACCAGCGGGGTGGAGTAGAGGTGGGTGGCGAGGACGCTCACCAGGCCGCCGAGATCGACCTCGGTCGTACGCAGATTGTCGGCGGCGGGGAATTCACCGGCGGGCCCGTGGCCGGGCGGCAGACCTTGAGACATGAGGCCCCAGTCTGCCAGTACGACTATCAGTCGACCAGCGCTTTCCGCGGCCGCACTCCGAGCACGCTCCGGTCAACGTGGAGTTGACGTGCGGGCCAACGCCCGGCCACCGCGCCAGGTGGGGGCGGACACCGCCGTCCGGGGGATTCCGGACGGCGCCCGTACCTTTCGGACGCGTCGGCCGTTAGGGGTTTATCCGATATCCGTGACACCTTCGAGCGAACCGGGCGGCCAGGGCTGGAAGCCAATAGGCCGTCCGGGCAATCATGATGACGCGACGTCAGTTCCGGCGCGCCCGGGGCGGCCAACCCCAGGGCGCCATATTTCGCATCAGCAAGCTTGGAGACCACCGTGTCCCGAATTCGTGCCGCCGCCGCCGTCACCGCTCTCGGAGCCTTCCTCCTCGCCGGAATCGGCACCGCCCAGGCCGACAACGGCGCCGGCGCCGAGTCCGGCTCCAACAGCACCGTCGTCAGCAACACCGGCTCCGGCAACGTCGTTGGCAGCGTGCTGGGCAACGCCAACGGCACCCAGCAGACCGCCACCGGCTCCGGCGGCAGCAACCAGAACAACAGCCTCGGCGTCACCGGCAACTCCGGCGCCATCGGCACCCTCCAGGGGAACGGCAACCTCGCGCACCACGTCTACTACCCGTTCGTCCTCTACTAGGCCGCGACCGCGCCGCCCCTTCGCCGCCACCCGCGGCGGCCCGGCGGCAGCGCCGTGACCGGGTGAGGGGCGGGCCGCGCGGGCCCGCCCCTCACCCCCGCACCTGCGCAGTCAGTCCAGTCCCAGCACGGCCCGGCTCAGCGCGTCCAGCCCGGGCGCGGGTTCGACGCCGCCCGCCCGGTGCCGCACCCCGTCGTTGACCAGCGCGAACATCGCGTGCACCCGGATCCGCGCCTGCGCCCGGTCGTCCTGCGGCCGCACCTGCCCCAACAGCTCGACCCAGGTCCGCAGGAAGTCCCGGCGGAAGTCCAGCGCGGCCTTGCGGTCGGCCGGCGCCAGGCGCTCGGTCTCGCTGGTCATCGCCCCCAGGTAGTGGCGGTGCCCCCGGGCGAAGTCCAGGTACGCGGCCAGGCCCGCCGCCAGCGCCGAGCGCGCGTCGCCCCGCCCCGCCAGCGCCCCGCCCACCTCGTGCCACAGCCGCTCCCGGCTGCGCACCAGGGCGGCCGCCAGCAGCTCCGCCTTGGTGGCGAAGTGCTTGTACACGCTCGGGCCGGCGATGCCCACGGCCGCGCCCAGCTGGTCGGTGGAGACGTTGTCGAAGCCCCGCAGGTCGAACAGCCGGACCGCCGCGACCAGCAGCGCCTCCCGCCGCGACCCCGCCGGACCGCCGTCTGCCGGACCGGTGCCGGCCACCGCCCCGCCCGGCACCGGCCCGGCGCCGAGCACCGCCGCCCCGAGTTCGCGCAGCAGCTCCTCGAACCGCCGCCGCGGCGGCGCGAAGGTGTGGTGCGAGAGGCTGCCGTACACCGACAGCAGCGACCAGCAGCGGAACTCCGCGTCCGCCGCCGCGGGCCCGCCCACGATCCGGGCCATCTCCCCCACCCGGCCGCGCAGTTCGCGGCGCAGCGCGGCCTGCTGTCCGGCCGGGAGCAGCCGGGCCTCGCGCTGCCAGAGCGTCCCGAACGCCCGGTGGTCGACGGCCGCCGCCGCCAGCTCCGCGCACAGCGCCGCCGGCCCGTCCGCCCCGCGCCGGACGGCCTCGCCCAGCGCCGCCAGCTCCGCCTCCAGGGCGCACCGCAGCAGCTCGGGCTTGTTGGCGAAGTGCCGGTACAGCGCGGGCGCGGTGATCCCGGCCTCGGCCGCCACCTGCGCCATCGACACCCCGTGGTAACCGCCGCGGTGGAACTGCCCGGCCGCGGCGGCCAGCAGCTGGGCCCGGCGCCCGGGCGGCCGCCGCACCACCTCGCGATCCGCCGCCACGTCCACCCCTTCACAGCCGGCCCACGAAATCGGCACTCAGGGTAGCAAGGATTCACTTGAGGCCCGCCGAGGCCCGGGACCAGCCCCTGCGGGGGCGCCCGCGCCGGACGCCGCAGTGCTGGACAGCCGTGGCTACCGGCGATTAACTTGTCCCGCGATCAGCCGCTGTCCGAAGGGAGCGCCGCCGTGCGCCGTACCGTCTTCACCGAGGACCACGAGGCCTTCCGGGAGACCATCCGGGACTTCATCTCCAAGGAGGTCGTCCCGGTCTACGAGAGCTGGGAGGCGGACGGCCACCCGCCGCGCTCCTTCTACCGCAAGCTCGGCGACCTCGGCGTCTTCGGCATCGAGGTGCCCGAGGAGTACGGCGGCGCGGGCGAGAGCGGCTTCAAGTACCAGGCCGTGGTCAGCGAGGAGTGCGCCCGGGCCGGTGTCACCTTCGGTTCCTCGGGCGTGCACACCGGTCTGGTGCTGCCCTACCTGCTGGAGTACGCGAACGAGGAGCAGAAGCAGCGCTGGCTGCCCGGCTTCGTCTCCGGCGAGATCATGACCGCCATCGCGATGACCGAGCCCGGAGCCGGCTCCGACCTGGCGGGCATCACCACCACCGCCAGGCTCTCCGAGGACGGCACCCACTACGTCCTCAACGGCGCCAAGACCTTCATCACCGGCGGTGTGCTGGCCGATCTCGTCCTGGTGGTCTGCCGGACCTCGCCGTACGACCCCGCGGACCGCCGGGCGGGCCTGTCCATCCTGTGCGTGGACACCTCCTCCCAGGGCTACACCGTGGGCCGCAAGCTGCAGAAGATCGGCCTGCGCACCTCCGACACCGCCGAACTGGCCTTCAGCGACGTCCGGGTGCCGGTCGCCGACCTGCTCGGCGAGGAGGGCAAGGCGTTCTCCTACCTCACCCACAACCTGGTGCAGGAGCGCCTCGCCATCGCGGTCGGCGCCTACGCCTCGGCCGCGGCCGCGGTCCGCTTCGCGCTGGCCTACGTGAAGGACCGCAAGGTCTTCGGCCAGGCGGTGGCCGAGTTCCAGAACACCAAGTTCACGCTGGCCGACTGCGAGGCCCAGGTGGTGGCGCAGCAGTCGATGGTGGACCGGGCGCTGGAGCTGTACCAGCACGGCGAGCTGACCGTGGCGGACGCCGCCGCCACCAAGCTGTTCTGCACCGAGTCGGCGTCCCAGGTCATCGACAAGTGCCTCCAGCTGCACGGCGGATACGGCTACATCCTGGAGTACCCGATCGCCCGCCTCTACACCGACAACCGGGTCTTCCGGATCTACGGCGGCACCAGCGAGGTCATGCGCAGCATCATCGCCAAGTCCCTGGGCCTGTAGGCCCGGCGGCCCGCGGGGCCGGACACGCGCCCGCTGCCGCCCCGGCGTTCACCGGGGCGGCAGCGGCGGTACGGCGGGTACTGCGGTGCCGGTCAGCGCATCGAACCGTTGCCGGCCTCCGCCCGCCAGGCGTCCAGACCGGCCATCGAGGCCGCCCGGGCGTGGTGCATCGCGCGGCTCGCGAGCTCGGTCGGGGGTGTGTCCATCTGCCGGACGAAGTCGCGGCCCGCCTGCGCGAGCGAGACGCCGACGATGACCGCACCGGCCAGGCCGAGCATGGCCCCGAACCCGGTGAGCAGCGCACCGGTCGTGAGCATCGAGCGATTGACGTTGAATCCGTCGGTGAACCTCTGATGTGTCGCCATACCTCCACCATCGGGCCACCCGGGCCCGGCCGCACCCGGAGCGGGGCCGCACGCCCGTGCTACCCCCTGGCGGCGCTCCAGCGCGCGCCGGAGGGCGGGCAGGCCCTAGGGTCGCGGCGGGGGTCCCGCCCACGCAGGAGGCCGCGATGTCCGAGCCCGTTCCCGTCGATCTCAACGCGCTCGCCGACGAGCACAGCGCGAAGGCGGCCGCCAGTGCCCACGGCCGCAGCGCCCATCTGCTGGTGCACGACGGGGTCCTGCGGCAGACCGTGATCGCGCTGCGCTCCGGCGCGGCGCTGGACGAGCACAACGCCCCGGTCGCGGCCAGCCTGCTGGTGCTGCGCGGCCGGGTCTCGCTGACCGTGGCGGGCCGCCGGTACGAGGTGGCCGCCGGGCAGCTGCGGCCGATCCCGCAGGAGCGGCACGGCCTGCTCGCACATCTGGACTCGGTGGTCCTGCTGACGGCCGTCACCAACTGACGGCGGCCGGACGCGCAAGGCGGGCCGCTGCGGGCCGCCCGGTGGATGGCGGCCCTTACGCCTGGTGGGGTCGGCCCTGGCCGAGCACGCTCTCGCTGACCAGTTCCAGCCCGCGCAGCAGCTGCGCACCGTCCGGCGCCTGATCGGGTGAGAGCAGCCACTGCGCGGCCAGCCCGGCCAGCAGAGCCTGGTAGAACGCGCCACGGGTGAGCTCGTCCGGGGTGTCCGGCACCTCCTCGAGCCCCTGGAAGATCGCGGACAGGCCGAGCCGGCCGTCCTTCTGCGCCGCCTCGAACGCCGTCCGCAGGTCGTCGGTGTGCGCGGCCTGGGCCATCACCTCGAACTGGGCGGTCCACAGTCCCCGGTACTCGACGAAGGTCCGCAGCACCCGGTCCCAGGAGGCGGCGAACCGCTCGCGCGGGTCGGTCAGGCCGCTCGCCCCGGCGAGTGCCGCGCCGACGGCGTTGCCCCAGTCCTCCAGCGCGGAGATCACGGCCTGGCCGAGCAGCGCCTCCTTGGAGCCGTAGTGGTAGCCGATCGCGGCCAGGCTCACCCCGGCGGCGGAAGCGATGTCCCGGGCGGTGGTGCGCCCGTAGCCCTTCTCGGACAGGCAGCGCTTGGCGCCGAGCAGCAGATCCTCACGGTTTCCCATGCGGCCGATGCTACGGGAGACCTGGACGGATGTCTCGCACGGATGAGTGAGACGTGCGAGTTAGACATCCGTACTAGACAGGCGTGCAAGACGCTCGTACAGTCATCCCCATGACCGCAACCACCGGCCGCGCCGGCCGCCGCGCATGGATCGGCCTCGCCGTCCTCCTGCTCCCCACCCTCGTCATCGCGATGGACATGGGCGTGCTCTTCTTCGCCGTCCCCTTCATCGCCACCGACCTGAAGCCCAGCGGCACCCAGCAGCTGTGGATCATGGACATCTACTCGTTCCTGCTGGCGGGCCTGCTGATCCCGATGGGCGCGCTGGGGGACCGGATCGGCCGCCGCAGGCTGCTGATGGCGGGCGCCGCCGGGTTCGCCGCGGCCTCGCTGCTCGCCTCGTACGCGGACGGGGCCGGCTCGCTGATCGCCGCCCGGGCGCTGCTCGGCATCGCCGGGGCCACCCTGATGCCCTCGACGCTGGCGCTGATCCGCAACATGTTCCACGACCCCCGGCAGCGGCAGGCCGCGATCGGCATCTGGAGCGGCGCGATGATGGGCGGCGCCACCCTCGGCCCGGTCGCCGGCGGCCTGCTGCTGGACCACTTCTGGTGGGGCTCGGCGTTCCTGGCCGCCGTCCCGGTGATGCTGCTGGTGCTGCTCGCCGCGCCCGCCCTGCTCCCCGAGTACCGCACACCCCCGGAGGGCCGCTTCGACCTGGCCGGCGCCGCGCTGTCGATCGCCACCGTGATGCCGGTGGTGTACGGGATCAAGACCCTGGCCGTGGACGGCTGGTCCCCGGTGCCCGCCCTGCTCCTGGCGGCCGGCCTGCTGGCCGGCGCCGGCCTGGTGGCCCGGCTGCGGACCGCGGCCTCCCCGCTGATCGACCTCGGCCTGTTCCGGATCCGCACCTACAGCGGTGCGATCACCGTCAACACCATCGCGATGTTCGCCATGATGGGCTTCACCCTCTTCACCTCGCAGTACCTCCAGCTGGTCAAGGGCTTCAGCCCGCTGACCGCCTCGCTGTGGGCACTGATCCCGAGCGTCGGGGTCGGCGCCGCGGTCGGCGGGATCGGCGCGCTGGCCGGCAAGGTCCGTCCGGCGACCCTGATGAGCGGCGGCTTCCTGCTCAGCGCGACCGGCTTCGGCCTGATGACGCTGATCGGCCCGGACACCCCGCTCGCCGTGGTCCTGGCCGCCTCCGGGGTGATCGCGGCCGGTGCGGTCGGCTCGATGACCCTCACCGCCGAGATGGTGGTCTCGGCCGCCCCCGCCGAGCGGGCCGGCGCCGCCTCCGCCACCTCGGAGACCGCCAGCGAACTGGGCAGCTCGCTGGGCATCGCCCTGCTCGGCGCGGCCGGCGCGGCAGTCTACAAGGCGCAGCTGGACGGCCGGGTGCCGGACGGCCTGCCGGCCGGGGCGGCCCGGGCCGCCCACGACACCCTGGGCGGTGCGGTCACCGTGGCCGGGCAGCTCGGCGGGCGGGCCGGCACCGACCTGCTGGCGGTCACCCGGTCGGCCTTCGCGGACGGGATGCACGTGGCGGCAGTGGTGGGCCTGGTGGTGATGCTGGGTGCGGCGCTCGCGGCCAACCGGCTGATGCGGCACCTGCCCGCCGGCCCGCAGGAGACCGCTCAGCAGGAGACCGGACCGCAGGAGACCCGGCAGCAGGAAGGCGTTCGGCAGGGCGCCGACCGGCCGGCCGCCGTCTGAGGCGGCCGCGCGGCCCGGCGGGGCCGTCCCCACGCGGATCATCCGGGCCCCGGCCGACACCAGTCGGCCGGGGCCCTCGCCGTGCGGACGCTCCCCGCCGAGGAGCGCGGGCCCCGCGCGCCTGTCCGGTCCGGCCGGGCCGCCGACCTAGCGTCGGACCCGCACCCACCGCACTGCCGGCGACCGACCGCAGGAGGCCCGCCACCGATGCCGGAACCAGCCTGGCGCCGCGAGACCGAGGACCCGGACTACCGCTTCACCCTCGCCAACGAGCGGACCTTCCTCGCCTGGATCCGTACCGCGCTGGCCCTGCTGGCGGGAGCGGTCGCGATCGACCAGCTCACCCCGGGACTGGCGCCGCAGGGCGTCCGCACCGCGCTCGCGGTGGTGCTGGCGATCGGCGGGGCGGGGCTCGGCGCCGCCGCGTACCGACGCTGGGCCCGGGTCGAACGGGCGATCCGGGAGGGCGGCCGGCTGCCGTACACCCGGATCGTGCTGGTGCTCTCGCTGTGCGTGGTGGTGGCGGCCGCGGTGTTCACCGCTCTGATCATCGGGTCGGCGGTGTGACCGCCGCCCCCGAGGGCCGGGACCCCGGCCTGCAGCCGGAACGCACCCTGCTGGCGTGGGGCCGCACCGCCCTGGTGCTGACCGTGGACGCGCTGCTGGTGCTCCGGGCCGGCCTGGTCGCCGACCGGGCGGCGCTGACCGCGACCGGCGGCCTGCTGGCGGCCGCGGCCTGCGGTTTCCTCGGGTACGGGCTGCGCCGCAGGCGCGGGCTGGAGCGGCCGGGCGCGCTGGCGCGGGCCGTCCCGGCGTTGCCGCTGCGGATTCTGACGGCGACCGTCGTGGTGGCGGCGGCCGGCAGTGCCGGGTGCGTACTGGCCGGTCGCTGAGCTGCCGCCGAGGCCCCACAGTGGTCCAGACCACAAGGTGCCGATCACCTGGTTTTCGGCTGCCGTTTGCCGACGGGTGTATACGTTCGCCGACCGGGCCAGGCATACTGGGCCAGGTCGGGCACCTCCGTCCGATCTGCGTTCGGCGAGAACTTCCGCGAAAGGACCGGTGGTCAGGGATGTTCCGTAACGGTCTCGAGCCCTGGCACATCATCATCATGGTGGCAGTGCTCGTCCTGCTGTTCGGCTCCAAGAAGCTGCCCGAGATGGCCCGTGGTCTCGGGAAGTCGATGCGTATCCTCAAGGCCGAGACGAAGGCCCTGCGCGAGGACGACGCACCGGCCGAGGCCCAGAACGGCACCGCCCAGAGCGCGGCCGAGCAGCCCCGCCCGGCGGTCGAGCCGACCACCATCACCAAGTCCGCCGACACCACCAAGTCGGCCACCGGCGCCTGAGCCCGCACGCTCCGGAACCCCTGCCCCGCCCTCGCGGGACAGGGGTTCCGCCGTTTCCGGACACGCCGACGACAGCGTGGCCGTCCGACGCCGGCGCGAACTCGCCGCCCTCAGCAGGCGGGTGGCCCTTCCGGAGACCGAGGGCCGCCCGCCGCGGCACCGGATCAGGTCCCTGCCGATCGCCGCGGCCGCCGTGCCGACCCCGCTCGCGGTGGTCTCCCCCTGGACGAAGTCGCAGCTCACCGGCGCCGACCGGGCATCGGCCCACCGGTGTCCCGGGTGATCCACCTGGACCGGCTGCTGCCAGCCTGGGTCGACCGGTCGGCCGCCGCGGCGGTCCGCGACACGCTGGTGCGCTACCTGCGGGCTTCGATCCGGGTGGTGCCGGCGCTCGGCGTCCCGGTCGCGCTGTCGGCCCGGCCGGCCGTGCGCGGCGGGCGCCGACGCCGCGCACCCCACCGCAGTAGGAAGGTAGGCTATCCATTCAGCGGAGACGAGGGAGCGGACAGCGATGCGCATCGGCGAGTTGAGCAGCCGGACCGGCGTACCGGTCCCGACCATCAAGTACTACCTGCGTGAGGGCCTGCTCCCGGCCGGCGAGCTGACCAGCCCGAACCAGGCGCAGTACGGCGACGCCCACGTCCACCGGCTCAAGCTGGTCCGCGCCATGATCGATGTCGGCCGGCTGTCGATCGCCGCGGCCCGCGAGGTGCTGACCGCGCTCGACACCCCCGGCGGCTCGCTTCACGAGACGCTCGGCGTGGCGCTCGGCGCCGTCACCGCGCCCGCCCCGGCCGCACTGGCCGAGGGCGAGAGCCCCGGCGAGGGCGAGGTGCGCCGGCAGGCCGAGGGGACGGTGGAGGAGCTGGTGGGCCGGCTCGGCTGGCAGGTCAAGCCGGACAGTCCGGCCCGGCAGGCGCTCGCCCAGGTGATCGTCACCTTCCGCACCCTGGGCCAGGGCGAGCTGGTCGGCCTGCTGGAGGACTACGCCGAGGCCGCCGAGCGGCTGGCCGCGGCCGAGGTCGCGGCGGTGGCCACCCACCCGGACCCGGACGGTCTGGTGGAGAGCGCGGTGATCGGCACCGTGCTGGGTGACGCGGCGCTCGCGGCGCTGCGCCGGCTGGCCCAGGAGGACGCCTCGCACCGGCTGTTCGCCACCCCGGGTGACGCCGCCCGGGCGGGGCTCGGCTGATCCGGTTCGTCCGAACGGCCCCGGTGCGGGGGGCGCGGCGGCGGTGCCTCCGGCAGGCTGGACAGGTCCGACGCGTCCCGACTGCCGGGGGAGCCCATGGCCCGACGCGGAGCCCAGCCGCTGGCCTGGGTGATCATCCTCGGTCTCCCGTTCCTGATGGTCACCGTCTGGTTCCTGCTGCCGCTGGACGTGTTCGGCCCGCACCACCCGGCGCTCAGCTGGACGGTCTTCGCGGTGCTGCTGGTCGGGGTGGCGGTCAGCCTGCTGCGGCAGATCCAGATGGAGCTGATCGGTGAGCGCGGCCACCCGGTGCTGGTGATCATCGTGGTGCTCTGCTTCTCGATGCTGCTGTTCTCCACCGCCTACCTGGCGATGGCCAAGGACCCGAACGAGTTCCCCGGGATCAACACCAAGGTCGACGCGCTGTACTTCACGGTGATCACGATGGCCACCGTGGGGTACGGCGACATCGTCCCGGTCGGGCAGGCGGCCCGGGTGGTGGTGATGCTCCAGATCCTCTACACCCTGGTCTTCCTGACCGCGGGCGGCGCCGCCATCAGCCGCCGGCTGAAGACCACGATGGAGCGCCGGGCGGACCAGCGCCGCCACGGTGACTGAGAGCCCGGGGCCGGGGGGCCGCGGGTCAGCCGTTCTGGTCCTGCTGCTGGTCGTGGACCGCGGCGATCAGTGAACTCAGCCTGGACTGCCAGGCCTGCGCGGTGTCGCCGTCGACCGCGTGCCGCTTCGTCAGGTCCTTGACCAGCCGCTGGGCCTCCCGCAGGGCGTCCTCGGCGTCGTCCGGGCGGTGGCCGACGACCGCGAGGGCCGCCGTGTCCAGGACCCGCAGCAGGTCGGCCTGCCGGTCGCGGTCCTTGGGCATCCTGGTCTGCGCGACGGCGGCCCGCAGCTGGGCGATCCCGACGGCCGGGTTGGTTCTGCCGCCGAGCGACGGAGAGGCGGAGGCGGACGGGGAGGCCGACGGCGAGGTGGTGCGGCCGGGCGCCGTGGTGGCCGCACCCGGCGTGGGCGCGGCGGCCGACGCGGTGGCGGCCGGCGGCGAAACGGGGCCGCTGGGAACGGCGGCGCCGGCGGTGTCCGCGGTGGAGCCGTTCAGGCTGAGGGCCGCGGCCACCACCACGACCGCCGCCACGGCCACACCCGCACCGGCGAGGACCAGCGGGCGCCTGCTGCGGGCCGGCGGTTGCTCGTCGTGGTCCCGGTGGTCCGGCCGGTGCTGCTCGTACGGCGGCTGCGGGTGGGGCGCGTACCCGGCCTGCTGCGGTACCGGCGGCAGCACCGAGGTGCGGCGCTGCTGGTCCGGGTACGGCACGGCGGGGACCGGTGGCAGCACCTGGGTGGCCGCGCCCGCGCCCGTACCGGAGCCGGCGGCCAGCAGCTCGCCGGTGCGGTCGGCGGGCTGCGTCCCGGGGACGGCGGCCAGCAGCTCGGCCCGGGCCGAGCCGGCGTCGGCCGGGCGGCCGTCGGGGTGCTTGGCGAGCAGTCGCAGCACGGCGGCGTCCAGGGCCGGCGGGACGTCGGGGCGGTGCACCGAGACCGGCACCGGGTACTCGTTGACGTGCTTGAAGGCGATGGCGACCGGGGTGTCGGCGTCGAACGGCGGTGCGCCGGTGAGCATCTCGACCAGCACGCAGCCGACCGCGTAGAGATCCGCCCGGCCGTCGACCGCGCCGGCCGTGGCCTGCTCCGGGGAGAGGTAGGCGGCGGTGCCGACCACGGTCGCGGTCTGGGTGAGCCGGGAGGCGGAGGAGCCGGCCCGGGCGATGCCGAAGTCCACCACCTTCACCCCGCCGTCCTCGGTGATCATGATGTTGCCCGGCTTGATGTCCCGGTGCACCAGGCCCTGCGCGTGGGCCGCGGCCAGCGCCTCGCAGACCGCCGCGGCGACGCCGACCGCCCGCTCCACCGGCAGCCGCCCGGCCTCGGCGATCAGGCGGCTCAGCGGCCGGCCCTGCACCAGCTCCATGACGATGTACGGGGACCCCTGGTCCACCCCGGAGTCGAAGACCATGGCCACCCGCGGGTGCACCAGCATCGCGGCGTGCTGGGCCTCCTGGCCGAACCGGTCGGCGAACCGGGGGTCGTCGGCGAGGCCGCCGTTGAGCACCTTGACGGCCACCTGGCGGCCGAGCTGGCGGTCGACTGCGCGCCAGACCGTGGCCATGCCGCCGACGCCGAGTATCTCCACGAGCTCGTAGCGCCCGTTCAGTGCACGTCCGATCACCGGGAACCGCTCCCCTCACTCCGTCGGCCCAAGGCTCCAGGTCGCCTCGTGCATCTGTGCACGATAGCGGCCGGGCGGTGCCGCGGCCGAAGCTGCAGGCGGGACACCGTGCGCCGGACCTCCGGCGGAGGGCGCCGCCGCAGGTGCGGGGACCGGGCGGGCGGTGGACACGGGGGGAGCCCACCGACCGCCCGGAGTCTCGCGGGCGCCCGGCCTGCGCCGGATGCCGCCGGCCCGCCGGGGGCCGTCGCCGCACGGGCGGCGGACCCGGCCCTGGCGGGGCCGGGTCACCGGTCGGGCCGCGGGCCCGGGGGGTCGCCCGCGGCCCGACCGGAGTTCTCGGGTTCACCCCCGGCGGCCGCCGGAGGGCGAGGGGGTGGCCGTCGCGGCCTTGGGCTGCCCCGGGGGCCGGACGTCGTTGCCGCCCGAGGAGCCGTCCTGCCCGTCGGACGAACCGTCCCCGGGGAAGTCCTCGTGCAGCACGGCCGCGCAGTACCCCGCCGTCCGCCCGTTACCCCCGGCGGACCGGGACAGCCGCTGGAGCGCCTGCTCCTTCAGCAGGTCGGCCAGCCGCTCGCCGGCCCGCAGCCGGTCGCGCAGCGAACGGCAGAGCGGGGCGTCGGGCGCCGCCGACGCCGCGTCGACGCTCGGGGCGGCGGACGTCGGACCGTCCTCGGGGCGGGTGCTCGCGCCGGGCGCCGGGGCGGGCCCGGACGCCGGTGCGGAACCGCCCGGCCGGGCCTGGGCCGGCGGGGCCGACGCGGTGGCGCTCCCGGACGGGCGCGCGCCGGGCCCGGCGGAGCCGGTGGCGGCCGGTACCGCGGGAGCGCTGACCGGCGGCCGGACCGGCGCCGGGGCGCCGCCCAGCGCCGGTGGCAGCGACCCGGTGCCCGCGGCGACGGCGACACCCCCGAGCGCGGTCACGGCGAACGCGGCGGCGAGGGCCTTCGCGCTGAAGGCCCGCGCGAGCGCGGTGTCCGCCATGGTTCGTCTCCGGGGCCGGTCGGCCGTGCTGGTGGGTCTGGCCGAGCCGGTGGCTGCGGCGGAGGTGAGACGGGCCTCCCGGAACGCGGCCAGGGCCTGCCGCTCACCGGCCGCCTCGCCGTCCGCGGCCGGGGCGGCAGCGGCGGCGAGCAGCCCGGCGAGGGCCGGGTGGCCGGTGACGGCGGCCCGACCGGCCTCCGGGTCGGCCCCGGCACCGGCGAGCAGCTGCTCGGCGGTCTCGCGGTCGATCCGGCGGGATCGGTTGGTGCTCATCTCATGTCCTTCAGCGTCGCGGCTCTTCGCGGTGTCACACCCTGCGGGGAGATCTTTCTCGTGGCCCGGCGGTCCACCGCCGCGGGCACCCCCGCCGGCGGCTCGCCGGCCGCCCTCCCGGGCAGGCCCCCGGCGGCCCCGCCGCCCGCCTCCAGCAGTCCGGCGAGTCTGCGCAGTCCACGGTGGGCGGCCATCCGGACGCTGCCGGACCGCTTGCCCAGGACCCGGGCGGCGCTCTCCGCGTCCAGCTCCAGCACCACCCGCAGCAGCACCGCCTCGGCCTGGTCGCGGGGCAGCCGGGCGATCAGCGCGAGGGCGTCGGCGGTGGTCACCGTGGTCAGGGCGGCGCCGGCGGTGTCCTCGGCGGCGGCCAGGTCGGCCAGGTACTCCACCGGCAGGTCGGCGACCGGGCGGCGGCGCTGGCGGCGCAGGTGGTCCATGGCCCGGTTGCGGGCGATGGTGGCGACCCAGGCCCGGAAGCCGTCGGAGTCGCCGCTGAAGCGTCCGAGGTCGCGGGCGACCTGCAGCCAGGCCTCGGAGGCGATGTCCTCGGCGTCCTCCGACCGGCCGCCGACCAGCACCCCGAGGTAGCGCAGCAGGCCCGGCTGGACGGCCCGGAACAGCACCCGGAAGGCGGCTTCGTCCCCGTCCCGGGCGGCCTGGACGGCTGCCGCCAGGTCGGCCCGCCGGTCGGGCGCCCGCTCGTGGACGGTCGGACGGCCGGCTCCGTCGCCGGTGCCCGCCCCGGGGTGTTCTGCACTGTGCACCCGCCACATGATGCGCCATCCCGGTGGGGCCGTGACGGCCGGGTCCGGGGCGCACCGGGGCGGACGCGGGGGCGCACCCGGCGGATGGGACGGGGACGAAGGTCCTGTCAGCCACTGCCATTCGCCCGCTGCCCGCAAAGGTGCCCGAGGCATAGCTTCGTAGACGAAGCACACTCCTCCGCGTGCCCGCCCCCTGCCATCCCACGGAACACGGAACAGTGATGACCACCGCCCACCAGCTCTTCGCCGAAGGCATCCGCGACCACTTCGCGCCCGCCCTGCGGGCCCTGGGCTTCACCGGCGGGCCGCACTCGTTCACCCTGCCGGACCCCACCCGCCGGGTGCTGCTCGACGTCCGGACCCCGCGGCCGCAGCCGGCCGGGCCCGACGGCGGGCGGTCCGTCCGGTACACCCTGGGGCTGGCGATCACCCCGAAGTCCGCCGGCGCGGGACCGCCCGCCTGGCGGGCCGGGATCGGCGAGCTGCTGCCGGTCGGCGGGGAGGTCTGGTGGGAGGTCGCGCCGGGGCCGCGCTGGCTGGTCGCGGTCGAGGACTCGGTGGCCGCCGTCCGCCACTACGCGCTGCCCGAGCTGCTGCGCCGGCTGGCCGGGCCGGACGCCGCCGGGTACCTGTCCCGGGACGAACTGGCGGAGGTCAACGCCGCGCTGGCGCTGGCCGCCGTCCCCCGGATCGGCCGGGCCGAACTGCTCGGCGGCGCCCTGCTGCTGCACGGCGCATGGAGCCGGGCCGACCCCGTCGCCCGGGAGGTGCTGGAGGCGGCCGCGCTGGGCTTCCTGTCCGCCGGGGACGACCGCTTCGACCGGGTCCGCTGCCTGGACACGCTGGGCCGCGCGCTGTGGGTGTTCGAGGCCCGGCCGGGCTGATGCCGGGCCCGGCCCCGGGCCGGGCGGTCGGCCGCCGGGGAACCGCCGACGGTCCGTCAGCCGTCCTGATACCCAGCCGGGCGGCACGGGCCACCCGGGCACCGAGCACCGGGGGACCCAGCGGCATGCGCAGCGAGACGACGGACGACCGACAGCTGGCCTGGGACGGCTGCCTCAACGTGCGCGACCTCGGTGGGCTGCCCACGGTCGACGGCCGCCGTACCCGCCGGGGCGCCGTGGTGCGCGCCGACAACCTGGACTCGCTGACCGACGAGGGCTGGGCCGCCCTGTACGCGTACGGCGTCCGGACCGTGGTCGACCTGCGGGACGAGGCGGACTTCCGTCCCCGGCTGCCGCACCCCGCCGATGTGGACCTGGTCCGGGTGCCGTTGGACGAGCTGGCCGGGCCCGGCTGGTGGGCCCGGTTCGGTGCGCTGGACGGCACGCCGCTGGCCTTCCGGCCGTACCTGGACGACTGCCCGCACGCGGTGGCCGCGCTGGTCGGCGCCGTCGCCGGGGCCCGGCCGGGCGGCGTGGTGGTGCACTGCGGGGCGGGCCGCGACCGTACCGGGCTGGCCGCGCTGGTGCTGCTGGCGCTGGCCGGGGTGAAGCCGGGTGCCGTCGCCGCCGACTACCTGCTGAGCACCGAGAACCTGCGCCCGCTGTGGGGCATGCTCGGCCGGCCCGACGAGGGCGTGGTGACCGAGCAGATCCTGCGGGAGGCGGGCACCACCGCCGAGGCCGCGCTGCGCGAGGTGCTGGCGGAGTTCGACCCCGCGGCCTATCTGCCCGCCGCCGAACTGGCCGCCGTCCGGGCCCGGTTGCTGGACTGAACCGCCCGGCGGCCGCCCCCGGCCGGGCCGGTCACCACAGCCGGTCGATCTCACCGGGGTGCAGCGTGACCCGGGCACCGGTGAAGGACGCCCGGTGGGCGCGGGCGTGGGCGGTGACGAAGTCGGCCAGCACGACCTTGTCGAAGTCCGCGCGGTCGCTGGGGAAGGGACGCTCGGGCGTCCCGCCGACCAGGACCGTGCCGGGCAGCGGCTGCCAGCCGGCCCGGACGTAGAACGGCACCAGCGGCCGGTCGCAGGTGAAGATCCCGAGGTCGGCGCCGAGCGGGCCGAGTGCGGCCCGGGCCGCGGCGACCAGCCGGCCGCCGTGGCCCCGCCCGCGCCGCGCCGGGTCGGTGACCACCGCGGACAGGCCGCGGGCCCGGAAGACCTGCCCGCCGTGGGTGATCTCCTTGCCGAGCAGGTCGAGGGCGGCGACCACGGTGCCGCCGTCGAGCAGCAGCATCGAGCGCGGGTCCAGCGCCGGATCGTGGCTGCGCCCGGGGTCCGGCTCCCCGGTCGGCCAGGCCAGCTCCTGCAACTCCCAGACCTGCGCGCGCAGTTCGGCCGGCACCTCGGCCTCGCGGTAGCTCACCGGATCCATCGCTCCACGCTCCTTCGTCCCCGCCTACACTCGGGCCGTGATCCTGCGTACCGCCAGCCGCCCCGACCTGCCCGCGATCCTCGCCCTGCTCGCCGACGAGCACGCGGTCCTCGACCCGTCCGCGATCACCGTCGGGGCAGCGTACGAGAGCGCGTTCGCGGCGATCGAGGCGGACCCGCGCAACGAGCTCCTGGTGCTGGACGAAGGGGACGGCACGGTGCTCGGCAGCCTCCAGCTGACCTACATCCCCGGGCTCGGCCGCGGCGGGGCGGAACGGGCGCTGATCGAGGCCGTCCGGGTGCGGGCCGACCGGCGCGGCCTGGGGCTCGGGCGCCGGCTGCTGCGGGCGGCGATCGACCGGGCCCGGCGGCGCGGCTGCGGCCTGGTCCAGCTGACCAGCGGCAAGGACCGGGCCGGGGCGCACCGGTTCTACGCCTCGTTGGGTTTCGCGCGCAGCCACGACGGTTTCAAACTCCCGCTCTGAGCGCCGGCCGGCGGGTAAACCGTTGGCCGTGCGGCGGGTGCGCCGATGACACTGGCGGCATGGTTGACTTCGCCGACTTCGACAGCCGCAACTATCCGATGGTGGACATCCGGACCGGCTACGCCGGCTGGGCCGAGACCTACGAGCAGACCGTGCAGGACGCGATGGACCTCGCGGTGCTCGACCGGCTCGCGGTCCCGCACTGGGACGGGGCGCGGCGCGCGGCCGACCTCGGCTGCGGCACCGGCCGGACCGGCGCCTGGCTGCGCGGGCGGGGGGTGGCGGCGGTCGACGGGGTCGACCTCACCCCGCAGATGCTCGACCGGGCCCGGGCCCGCGGTGCCCACGACCGGCTGGTCGAGGCCGATCTGGCGGCCACCGGGCTGCCCGGCGCCGGTTACGACCTGGTGGTCTCCTCGCTGGTCGACGAGCACCTGGCCGACCTCGGGCCGCTGTACCGGGAGGCCCGGCGGCTGGCCCGCCCGGGCGGCCTGTTCGTGCTGGTCGGCCTGCACCCGTACTTCATCATGGCGGCCGGCATGCCGACCCACTTCACGGCGGCGGACGGCGCCCCGACGGCCATCGCCACCCACATCCACCTGGTCAGCGAGCACCTCTCGGCGGGTCTGGCGGCGGGCTGGCAGCTGGCGGAGATGCGCGAGGCGGTGGTGGACGAGGAGTGGATCGCGTTGAAGCCCAAGTGGGAGAAGTACCGCAGCCACCCGGTGTCGGCCGCCTACGTCTGGCGCAACCCGGCCTGAGCACCGGCGCACCGCGGCCGGCGGCCCCCGGCCGCGGGCGGTCAGAAGCCGGAGGTGGGGGTGGTCAGGATGCGGGTACGGCCGTCGGCGCGGGCCTCGAGGCCGGCCGCCAGGCGCAGCGAGCGGGCGGGGCCGAGCAGCGCCAGGGCCTCCTCGACGGTGGCCCAGCGGTGGTCGTCGAGTTCGCCGGCGGGCAGGGTGACCGGGGTGTCGGCGGCGATGGTGCCGAGGTCGAAGAGGAAGTGGCCCGCCGGGTGGTCGAGTTCGTCGGACGGGTTGGTCCAGGCGACCACCAGCAGGTCGCCGGCCTCCTTGACGATGCCGGTCTCCTCCAGCAGTTCGCGGCCCGCGCACTGCCGGGGGTTCTCGCCGCGGTCGACGGTGCCGCCGACGAACTGCCAGTGCTCGCGGTAGCCGGCCTTGACGATCAGCACCCGGCCGGCCGGGTCGGTGATCAGGCAGCCGGCGGCGGCGTACACCCGGGGCAGTGAGGCGAGCCACTGGTCGCGGGTCTTCATCGGCGGGCTGTCCGTCATGGGCGCTCCCTGGGTGTGCGGCGGTGTCGCGCACCACTCTCGCACCCGGGCGGCCGCCGGTGCAGGCGGTTCCCGCCCGCCGCCGCACAGGCCGGCGGGGCGGCTGCCGGTGTCCGGACCGGCCGCCCCGCCGAGGGGTCAGTGCGCGGAGTGCTTCTCCGCCCCGCGGTGCCGGTGGCCGGGGAGCTCGGCGTGGTGGGCCTGGCCGGGCGGTGGCGCGGTGGCGCCGAAGCTGCGGCGGCCGCCGTGGCTGAAGGTGTCGTCCCCGAAGTAGGGGCCGGTCCGGGCGGCGGTCGGGGTGTCGGTGTGGAGCTGCGGGGCGAGCGGGCCGGTGGTGGCGGCCATCGCGCGGCGCTCCAGGATCTCCTGGGTGCCCTCGCGGAGTTTGGTCATCTTGGCCGTCGATCGCTTCATCGTCGACCTCCCTTCGGCGTCCGCCGGTCCCCGCGGTGCGGGGAGGGCGGCCGCACGGGTGCGGCATCCATGGCGTATGTCCGGATACCCGCTGTTATACACCCCTGATTGTTCCCTGGCATTCCCCCTGGACGACGGCTGGGGCTCTCACCCGTGTGGGAGCATGCCGCGTGGCCACCGTGATACCAGACGATCATGCGCTGACCTCGGCCGCCGGACCTCCCGCGCAGCGCGGCCCGAGGTCCGGCGACCCGCTGCGGGTACGGCACCCCGCCGCGCTGATCCGGCTGCCGGCCGGCCTCGCCGCCATCGGCCTCACCCTGCTGGTCGCCGACTACGCCGAGCGCACCGCCGCCGGCCTGGACACCGACATCACCATCGGCGCCAAGCTCCTGCCGCACACCCCGGTCCTGGTGGCCGGCGCCCTGTGCACCGCCGCCCTGCTGCTGGTCCCGACCGCCTTCGCGGTCGCCCGGCTGGCCCGCGGCGACCGGCGCCGGGTCACCGACGGCGTCCTCGCCGCCGTGATCGCCTTCGGCCTCGCGCTCGCCCTGGACCTCGCCGCCGGCGGGCTGGACACCCTCACCCACCCCGCGCCCGGCGGCACCGGCCGGACCGACCCGGTGTACGGACTGCTGGCCCCCGTCCTCGCCTTCATGACCACCGTCGGCACCGTCGGACACGCCCGCTGGCGCACCGCGCTCACCGTCGCCGTCTCCTCGGCCGGCCTGTCCGGACTGCTCACCGGCTACGCCACCCCGTTCTCCCTGCTGCTCGGCCTGCTGGTCGGCTGGACCGTCGCCCACGGCACCCGGTACGCGATCGGCGAACCCACCAGCCTGCCGACCGAACGGCAGCTGCGCACCACCCTCGCCCGGGCCGGCGCACGGCCCGACCGGGTCCGCGACGCCGGCCCGGGCCGCTACCTGGTCACCCAGCACGACGGCCGCCCCGAACTCGAGGTCCGACTGCTCGACCGGCAGGCCCAGGCCAGCGGCCTGCTGCACCGCATCTGGCAGCTGCTGCGGCTGCGCACCGCACCCCCGGCGCTCGGCCTGCGTCCGCTGCGCGCCACCCTGGAACGCCAGGCCCTGCTCGCCTACGCGGCGACCGCCGCCGGCGTCCGCACCCCCGCGCCGGTGGCCGTCGCCGAGCTCGGCCCGGACGCCGCCGTGGTCGCCTACCCGCGGCTCGCCGCCCGGCCGCTGGCCGAACTGGCCGAGCAGGAGCTCACCGACGAGGTCCTGGCCGACGCCTGGCAGCAGCTGCGGCTGCTGCGCTGCCGCCGGCTCGCGCACCGCACCATCGGCCCGCACAGCCTGCTGGTGGACTCCGACGGCGCGGTCCACCTGGTCGACCTGGCCGAGGGCGAGATCGCCGCGAGCGAGCTGCTGCTGCGGCTGGACCTCGCCGGACTGCTGACCGTGCTCGCCCTGCGGGTCGGCCCCGAACGGGCCGTGCACTCCGCCACCGCGGCGCTCGGCCCGGCCGCGGTCTGCGCCGCGCTGCCGGTGCTCCAGCCGATCGCGCTCGCCCGCGAGACCCGCACCGCGCTGCGCGAGCACCCCGGGCTGGTCGCCGAGGTCCGCGCCGAGGCCCTGCGCAGCCTGCCGCAGGCACCCGCCGAGCCGGTCCGGCTGGAACGGCTGCGGCCGCGCACCCTGATCACCGTGCTGGCCGGGATGCTGGCCGGCTTCCTGCTGCTGAAGGAGCTGTTCCGGGGCACCAACCCGGTCACCGTCCTGGCCGGGGCCGACCCGCTCTGGCTGGCCGCCGCGGCCTCGGTGGCGATGCTCAGCCACCTCGCGGCGGCGCTCGGGCTGATCGGCTTCGTCCCCGAGCGGCTGAGCTTCTCGCGCACCCTGGTCGCGCAGATCGCCGGCTCCTTCGTGAAGGTGGTCTCCCCCACCGCCGTCGGCGGCGCCGCCCTGAACACCCGCTACCTGCAGCGCAGCGGCATCCCGACCGCCCAGGCGCTGTCCAGCGTGGGAGCCGCCCAGCTGCTCGGGATGGTGCTGCACCTGCTGCAGCTCGCCCTGTTCGGCTGGGTGGTCGGCCGCGGCCCGCAGAGCGAGATGCCCAGCCCGGTGGTGATGGGGATGGTCGCGGCGCTGCTCGGCCTGCTGGTGCTCGCCGCGATGGCGGTCCCGAGCCTGCGCCGGCGGATCCAGGCGCTGCTGCGGCCGCTGCGCGCCGAGGTGCTGCCCCGGCTGCTCGACCTGCTCCAGCAGCCCGGCAAGCTGGCCGCCGGCGTGGCCGGGCAGCTGCTGGTCTCGATGGCCTTCGTGACGTGCCTGTACTGCTGCGCCCGGGCGATCGGGCAGGTACCCGGCTACTCGGCGGTCGGCTTCACCCTGATGACCGGCAACGCGGTGGGCTCGGCGGTGCCGACCCCCGGCGGCGTCGGCGGCGTCGAGACGGCGCTGCAGCAGCTGCTGGCCAGCGTCGGCGGGATGGACGACGGCACGGCACTGGCCGTGGTCGTGCTGTACCGGCTGCTCACCTTCGTCCTGCCGATGCTGCCCGGGTGGGCGGCGTTCGCCTGGCTGCAGCGGCGCAAGGCGCTCTGAGCGCGCCGCCGCCCCGCCCGGTTCCGCGGGGCCGGCCGGTCAGACCCGGTACTCGTCCTCGTCGAGGTCGACCTCGCGGGTCTGCTCGACCGCGTCACCGTCGTCGGAGTCCCCCGCGCCCAGTGCGCGGCGCTCGCGCAGCACTTCGAGGTCGTCGCCGAGGTGGCCGTCCACCTCGCGTTCCTCGTCGTCCGCCTCGACGACCACCGGCGATTCCTCGTCGAAGTCCTCCGGGAATTCGGGGCTCTCAGGGTTCTGGGGCATGTCGCCAGTATCCGCCGCCGACCGGCGCTTGGCACGGTGCCGAGCGGGCCTCGGCGTGTTGGGACCGGCATCAAGGCCCGCCCGGTCAGGCCAGCTCGCCCAGGACCCGCACGGCCCGCTCCAGGAAACTCTCGAACAGCGCCAGCTCGTCCGGCGCGAACTCTCCGCTGAGCGCCCCCTCCACCCGCAGCGCGGCCCGGTCCGCCCGCCGTACCAGCGCCTGGCCGGCCTCGGTGGCCCGGTTGACCACCACCTTCTGGTGCAGCTCGGAGGAGCTGCGTGCGATCAGCCCGTGCTTCTCCAGGTTGGCCAGCACCGTGGACATGGTCTGCGGGGTCACCATGCACTCCCGGGCGAGCTGCGCGGCGGACATCCCGCTCGACCCGGAGAGCAGCAGCAGCACCGAGTACTGCGGCACCGTGAGGTCGAACTCCCGCAGCGCCTGCGTCTTGCGGGCGATCAGGGTCTGCTCCGCCCGCTTGATGGTGAGCCCGAGCCGGCCCGCGGCCGCCGGGGCGGCGGGGCCGGGGGCCGCGTCACTGTCGGTCATCGCAGCAGTCTTGCACAGGGCAGGGCACGAACCCCGCCTCCCGGGGCCGGGCAAGCGCCCGGACCTCAGCCGAAGCGGCCGTTGACGTAGTCGGCGGTCCGCGGGTCGGCCGGGCTGCCGAAGATCTGCCGGGTGGGGCCGGCCTCCACGACCCGGCCCGGGGTGTCGTGGGTGGCCAGGAAGAACGCGCAGGACTGCGAGACGCGCTGGGCCTGCTGCATGTTGTGGGTGACGATGACGATGGTGAGCCGGCCGCCGAGTTCGGCGATGGTGTCCTCGACCCGGCGGGTGGAGGTGGGGTCGAGCGCCGAGCAGGGCTCGTCCATCAGCAGGATCTCCGGCGAGACCGCGAGCGAGCGGGCGATGCACAGCCGCTGCTGCTGGCCGCCGGAGAGCGCCCCGCCGGGGGTGTGCAGCCGGCCGCTGACCTCGTTCCACAGCCCGGCCCGGCGCAGGCTGGACTCGATCAGGTGTTCGCGCTCCTGGCGGCCGGCCTTGATGCCGGCCAGTTTGAGGCCGCTCGCCACGTTGTCCGCGATGGACATCGCGGGGAACGGGTTGGGCCGCTGGAAGACCATCCCGATCCGGCGCCGGACCTCCGCCGGGCGCCGCCCCGGCGCGTACACGTCCTCGCCCTCCAGCAGGACCTCGCCGGCCAGCGCCGCACCGCGGACCATCTCGTGCATCCGGTTGAGGATGCGCAGGTAGGTGGACTTGCCGCAGCCGGAGGGGCCGATCAGGGCCGTCACCTCGCCCGCGCGCATCGCCAGCGAGACCCGGTCCAGCACCTTGCGGCCGGGTCGGCTGGACCGGACCGGCAGACAGGCCGTCCACACCCACAGGTGCGGGCCGCCCTGCGCGAGCTGGTACCTCAGCGCCGCCCGCTCCACCAGCAACTCGCGCAGGGCCGAACGGAGTTCCTCCTCCGAACGGAAGAGCTTCACCGAGCAGCCCAGCTGCCGGCCGTTGACCGCGCTCAGCGACCACCCGACGGTGCCGTCCGGGCCCTGGACGGCGAGCAGTCGCGGCCGGCGGCCCGCGGTCACCGTCACCGTCCGGCCCCGGGCTCGGTCGGCCACCCTTCGCCCTGCTTCGCGAGCAGGGCCACGAATCTTCGGAAGGCGCTCTGACAGGTGGCGTAGCGTTCGTACGCGCGGTGCGAGCGCACCAGCGGGTTGCCACGCGGGCCCGGGACCACCCAGACCCAGCCCAGCCCCTCCCGCACATGGGTGATCCTGGCCACCAGCACGGGACCGACGGCCACCAGTTCGGCGAAGCCACGCTCGGCCTCCGCGGAGGTCTCGTACACCGGCGGGGAGATCGCGACCACCCGGCCGTTGGACGCCTTCAACTGCCAGCGGTAGCGGCCGCCGGCACCCCGCTCGGCCTGCAGTCCCTCCCAGCGCACGCCACCGCGGTCGCGCCCCTCAAGCGCCGGACCATCCACTGCTGCTCCCGTGGTTCGGGCCTCCGGGCCGCCCGGCGCGGGAGCGCTCCCGAACGGCGGTGACGCACGCGAGGACCTCTTGTGAAGACATGACCGAGCGCCTCAACGCTACGTGTGCATACCGGACACGGGAAAGCTCGATCGAGCCCCACCCGCGCTTCTTCCCCGGGAAGTTCCCCCGCATTGATCTGACGTCCAGTCAGCTCGAGCCCCCTGCGGCCCGACCCGGGCGGCAGGCGCCTCCCACCCCACCCGACCTGCCAACTGAGCGGCTGCGCAGTGCACTTGACTCCACCCGGCATCCTCGCGCCATCACGTCAAGGCCGCCGCCCGGGGTCACGGTCCGACCGGAACCCACCCTCCCGGCAGGCCCCTGACGCCCGGTCGAGCCGGCGCCGAACCCCAAGAGAGTCCCAAGCCCCGGCTCCCGGGTCGACCCACGCCCCACGCACCCCACGCGCCCCACCGAGTAGCGTTCACCTCGATATCATTGCAACAATCTCCCTGGGGATCGTTGCATTATCGTCGAGGTCGACGCAACGATTTATCGCCAACTAGCTGCAGTTATGTGGTTCATGCGCAACGAAGCCGTTGTCGGATCATCAAATGCAACGTAGCGTTTCTCTCATCAGAAACGGCAGGGCGAAGGGCGCCCGCCGCAACCGAAGGAGCACGCCATGCAGAAGTTCGACACCCCCGCCCCGGTCTCCGTCGTCCTCGACGTCCCCGCCGGCCGGATCCGCTTCATCGCCGCGGACCGGGCCGACACCGTGGTGGAGGTCCGGCCGGCGGACGCCTCGAGGGGACGCGACGTGAAGGCGGCCGGGCGGACCACCGTCACCCACCACGACGGCGTCCTGCGGATCGACACCGAGCCCGCGGACCACCGCATCCTCGGCTCCTCCGGATCCGTCGAGGTGACCGTCCAACTGCCCGCCGGCTCCCACGTCGAGGCGAAGTGCGCCGCCGCCGAACTGCGCGGCGTCGGCCGGCTCGGCGGCGTCACCTTCGAGGGTGCGCAGGGCACGGTCAAGCTCGACGAGACCGCCGCCGCCCGCCTCACCCTCCTCGACGGCCCCATCACCGTCGGCCGCCTGGGCGGCCCCGCGAAGATCAGCACCCAGAAGGGCGACCTCCACATCACCGAGGCCGTCCGCGGCACCGTCGACCTGCGCACCGAGGCCGGCTCGATCGTCATCGGCGCCGCCCGCGACGCCTCCGCCACCCTCGACGCCGGCACCGGCCACGGCCG
>NZ_JBEZIR010000081.1:0-38686 GCF_040651175.1 Kitasatospora sp. NPDC048540 | reverse complement strand
CACGAGTGGGGGCGGCTGCTCACGGCGACCGACATCCGCACCACCACGGTGGTGCTGCCCAGCAGCGCCCGCTCCGGACTGCGGCTCGGCACCCATCCTCAACCGGCAGCAGCGTTCGCTGGTGCACGCCGTGGCCCAGCGCCGCGACGCGCTGACCACCCACGCCGTCCTGCTGGTCGGCGCGGACGAGCTAGCCCGGCGCAACGCGGTGCGCGAGCACCCGGTGCCGCCCGCGGTGCTGGCCGCGCAGCTCGGCCGGTTCGGCCCGCCGTACCCGGGCCAGGCGCACCGCACCTGGTACATCGGCCCGGACGGCGTGGTCGGCGACACCGACGGCTCGCTCGGCGCCCCCGACCCGGCCGGTCCGCTCCGGTCCGACCCCCAGGAGCAGTGATGCGTACCAGTGAGCAGGTGTACCACCGGATCCGCTGGGACGACCGTTTCGACCCGGCCCGGTTCGTGGTCGGGGTGACCATGCGGGGCGCCGCGCCCAAGCGGGTGCCGCTGCCGGCCTTCGTCCCGGGCGGCGACCTCCCCTGGCACCGGGTGGTGTTCTTCGAGGCCGACGGCGAGCTGGTCTGGGACCGGGCGTCCGGCCTGGACCGGCTCGACACCTCGACGGCCGGGCGGGCGCGCGATCCGCGGCGGCTGCGGGCGCCGTTCTTCACCGCGCGGACCCCGCACGCCTGGTCGGGCGCGGCCGGCTGGCGGCCCGTCACCGGGGCGCGTCCGCCCGCGCCGGCCGCCGCCGGGCTGCGGGTGGTGAGCTGGAACACCCTGTGGGACCGCTACGACGGCGACCGGATCGCCACCGCTCGGCGCCGGCCGCTGCTGCTGGCGGCGCTGGAGCGCGCCGACGCGGACGTGATCGCGCTGCAGGAGGTCGAGCCGGCGCTGGTGGCGCTGCTGCTGGCGGCGCCTTGGGTGCGGGCGGGCTACACGGTGGACACCGACCCGGCCGGGCCGGACGTCGCCGACAGCGGGCTGCTGCTGCTCAGCCGCCTGCCGGTGGTCGAGGCGGCCCGGCACCCGCTCGGCCCGTACAAGGCGGTGGCGGCGGTCGCGGTGGAGGGTCCCGCCGGCCCGCTGGTGGTCGCCACCACCCATCTGACCAGCGATCACAGCGAGGACGGCGCCGGGCGCCGGGCGGGCGAGCTGGACCGGCTGGCGGAGGGCCTGGCCGCGCTGGAGGGCGAGGTGGTGGTGGTCGGCGACTTCAACGACGGCACCGACCTGCCCGCGACCGCGCTGGGCCTGCGCGACGGCTGGTCCGAGGTGCACGGCCCGGACGACCGCACCCCCACCTTCGACCCGGCCGCCAACCCGCTGGCCTCCGTCTCCTCGCTGTCCGGCCGGGCCTCCCGGCTGGACCGGGTGCTGCTGCGCGGGCCCGGCCTGCGGGCCTCGGCGGCCGCCCTGCTGGGCGACTCCCCCGCCACCGAGGACGGCCTGTTCGTCTCCGACCACTACGGCGTACAGGTCGATCTGACCCCCGGCGCCGCCGGGCCGGACGCCGTCCTGGACAGTCCGCCCACGGCCCGCACCGCGCTCGCCTGGCTCCCCCCGCAGGAGCTGTGGCCGGAGATCCAGCGGGTGCGCCGCGCGTACGACCCGCAGGTCGACCGCTGGCCGCCGCACGTCAACCTGCTCTTCGGCTTCGTCCCGGAGGCGGAGTTCGAACGGGCGGCGGAGCTGGTCTCGGCGGCGGTCGCGGGGCACCGGCCGTTCACCGTCCTGCTCGACGGGGTGCGGTCCTTCCGCCACCGCGCCGACGCGACGGTGTGGCTGGACCCGGCGGCGGCCGGGACCGGGCCCTGGGCGGAGCTGCACCGTTCACTGGCGGCTCGCTTCCCGCGCTGCCGCGGCCGGGCGGAGGGCTTCACCCCGCACCTGAGCCTTGGCCGCACCGCGGATCCGCAGCGGCTGGCCGGTGAACTCGGCGCACGGCTGCGGCAACTGCCCGCCGGGGTCGGCGAGCTGGTGCTGCTCTCCCGCCGGGGTGAGGAGCCGATGCGTGCGCGGCTGACGGTCGCCCTCGGCACCGGCGAGGTGCGGCCAGTGTACGAACCGGCGGCCGAACCGGCGGCCGAGGCGGTGGCGCCCGGCGGGACGGATCCCAGCCCGGTCCTGCGGCGGCTGACGGCGGAGCTCGCCGAGGGGGCGGTCCACCCGGTCGGCTCCCGCCGGCTCGGCTGCGAACTGCCGGGCGCCGACCTGGACCTGGTGGCCGCCCTGCCGGGCACCGTCGACCCGGCGCGGCTGCGCGCCCGGGTCGAGGCGGCCGTGCCGGGCGCGGCAGTACGGGAGGTCACGGGTGCCCGGGTGCCGGGGCTGCGGCTGTCGGTGGACGGGCTGACGGTCGACCTGGCGGTGGTCGCCACCGGGTCGCTCGCCCCCGCGGAGGCGGTGGAGCGGCGGGCCGAGCTGGGCGAGGCGGCGGCGACGGCGCTCAGCGCGGTCAGCGACGCGCGGGCGCTGCTGGAGGTGGTCGGCCCGGCCCGTCCGGCGTTCACGGGCCTCACCCGGGTGGTGAAGGCCTGGGCGCGGGCGCGCGGCCTGGACTCGGCGCCGTTCGGCACGCTGCCCGGTCTGGCCTGGGCGGTCCTGGCGGCGCTGACGGTCCGCCGGTTCCCCGGCGCGCCGCCGGACGAGCTGGTCCGGGAGTTCTTCGGGACCTGGGCGGCCTGGGACTGGCGGGAGCCGGTCGCGCTGGCACCGGCCGTGCCCGTGGACCTGCCGCCGGACCTGCCGCTGGCGGTGCTGACGCCGACCGCGCCGGTCCGGCCGTGCACCGGGCAGGTCGGCCCGGGCGGGCGGGACCTGCTGGTCCGGGAGCTCTACCGGGCCTGGGAGATCACCGAGGCCGGCCCGGGGCCGTGGCCGCGGCTGTGCGCGCCGCCGCGGCTGCACCTGCGGCACGCGGCGTGGGCCGTGCTGACCGTGGGCACCCGCCCGGGCGAGCCGCCGGCGGTCACCGCCGGCCGGTTCCGGGGCCGGCTGCGGGCCCTGCTCACCGCCCTGGAGCAGGCCGGCTGCGCCGACGCCCGGGCCTGGCCGCGTCCGCTGGACGACGGGACCGACACCGGTGGCCCGGTCCGGTACGCCGTCGGGCTCGGCCGGACGCCGCCGGACGCGGCCCGCCTCGCCGCCATCGCCGAGCAGTGGCTGCGGACGGTGCCTGGGGTGGCACTGACCTGGGCCGACGGCGGCGCGGTGCCGACCCTGCGCTGACGGCCCGTCGCACGTGAAGGGGCCCGCGCCGTGCGGCGCGGGCCCGGTGGACGGGGGTGGTGGTGGTCAGGGACGGCCCATGTGGGTCGGGTAGTAGCCGCTGCTGAGCTTGGAGATCCGCACGACGGTGCCCGGGCGGGCCGCCTCGACGTACTGGTTGTTGCCGAGGTAGATCGCCACGTGCTCGATGTCGTCGGCGCGCCCGGTGTCGGACCAGAACAGCAGGTCGCCGCGGCGCAGGCTGCTCGCGCTGATCGGGGTGGTGGCCGCGTACTGGTCGTTGGCGACCCGCGGCAGGCTGATGCCCGCGCGCCGGTACGCCTGCTGGACCAGGCCGGAGCAGTCGTAGCCGCCGGGGCCGTTGCCGCCCCACAGGAACGGCACCCCGACCTCGCCCAGCGCGAACTGGACGGCCGCCTCCAGGGAGCCGGCGTTGGTGCCGGTACCGGTGACGGGCGCGGCGGCCGTGCCGGAGCCGCCGGAGATCCGGCTGAGGTAGACGTCGTAGTGGGTGGTCCAGCGCCACTGGCCGGCGGCGTTCTTGAACCAGTACTTCGAACCGTCCCAGCCCTGCTTGATCCCGCCACCGCTGTTGGTGCTCGCGGCCGGCGCCGGGGCGCCCGAGATCCGGGCCTGGTACACGTCGTAGTGGGTGGTCCAGCGCCACTGGCCGGCGCTGTTCTTGAACCAGTACTTCGAACCGTCCCAGCCCTGCTTGATCCCGCCACCGCTGTTGGTGCTCGCGGCCGGCGCCGGGGCGCCCGAGATCCGGGCCAGGTAGACGTCGTAGTGGACGGTCCACCGCCACTGGCCGGCGCTGTTCTTGAACCAGTACTTCGAACCGTCCCAGCCGCTGTGCGCCGGGGCGCTCTCCGCACTGGCGCCGACCGCGCCGCCGAGGCCGAGCGCTCCCGTGCTGGCCAGCACCGCGGCGAGCACGCCGGCCCGGTGCAGGATCCGGCTCGCGCGACGCGGTCCGGGACGACGGGGGGCCTGCGGGTCACTCGCGGTCGGTATCGTCCGGGCCGGGGTCGGGGCTGACGCGGTGTCGGGGAGGACCGGGACGATGTTGGTGTTCTTCTCCATGCCTGCACGCTAAGCAGAACTGACGCACCCTCGCCTCGTGGTGTCCGCCGAGGGAGGGTTCACGCTTCGTGAGCGAATCCATCACGCCCCCTGTACGCGGCCTCCGCACTGTGTTGCCATGGACACGTCAAAGCAGTGCCGGACCCCGGCGCCGCACCGGGCGGCCCGAGGCTGCCCGCCCCAGGAACGATCGGAAGGAACGCCCATGATGCTCCGTCTGCTGGCGACCACCGGAGTCGTCACCGCATCGCTGCTCGGCTCACCCATCTTCGGCACCGGCCAGACTCCCCCGCCGGACAAGATCGTCATCGACGTGGCCACCGTCAACGGCTCCGGCTGCCCCGCCGGGACGGCGGCCGTCGCGGTCTCCCCCGACAACACCGCGTTCACCGTCACCTACAGCGACTACCTCGCCCAGGTCGGCGTCGGCTCCAAGCCCACCGACTTCCGGAAGAACTGTCAGCTCAACCTGGACGTCCACGTCCCGCAGGGCTTCACCTACGCCATCGCCTCCGCCGACTACCGCGGCTTCGCCCACCTGGAGGCAGGCGCCAGCGCGGTCCAGCGGGCCAACTACTACTTCCAGGGCTCGCCACAGACCGTCTACGCCAGCCACCAGTTCAACGGCCCGATTGACGACAACTGGCAGTCCACCGACACCGTCGACGTCGCCGCCCTCGTCTGGGCACCCTGCGGCGAGATCCGGAACTTCAACATCAACACCGAGCTGCGGGTCAGCCCCGGCACCTCGGACACCTCCAAGACCACCAGCTTCATGACCATGGACTCCACCGACGGCGACATCAACACCGTCTACCACCTGGCCTGGAAGACCTGCCCCTGACCCACCCGGCCATCGGACTTCGCCGCGGTGCCGCCGAGGCGCCCCGGCGGCGGCCGGCCGCCGTGGCAGGATGACGGCGGATCACACGTCGGCATCGCGGACGAAGGACGGTGGCGATGGCCCCGCACAGCGGTACCCCACGGCGAGCCCTGCTCGGCAGCTGGCCGACCCCGCTCGAACCGATGCCGCGCCTCGCCCGCGCGCTCGGGCTCGGCGCCGAGGACCTGTGGGTCAAACGCGACGACCTCACCGGCCTCGGCGGCGGCGGGAACAAGGTCCGCAAGCTGGAGTGGCTCTGCGGCGCGGCCCTGGCCGACGGCGCCAGCGCGCTGGTCACCACCGGCGCGCCGCAGAGCAACCACGCCCGGCTGACCGCCGCCGCCGGCGCCCGGCTCGGCCTGCGGGTCGTCCTGGTGCTGGCCGGCGCCCCCGGACCGCCGGCCACCGGCAACCTCGTGCTCGACGGCCTGTTCGGCGCCACCGTGGTGTGGACCGGCACCGCCGACCGCGAGACCCTGGGCGCCGCCGCCGAACAGGCCGCCGAGGAGCTGCGGCAGCAGGGCGAGGTACCGGCCGTGCTCCCGTTCGGCGGCTCCAGCGTGCTCGGGGCGCACGGCTACGCCGAGTGCGGGGCCGAACTGCTCGACCAGGCACCCGACCTGGCCACCGTGGTGGTGGCGGCCGGCTCCGGCGGCACCATGGCCGGGCTGATCGACCCGCTCGGGCCCGGGCGGGTGCTCGGCGTCCACGTCGGGGCGGTCACCGACCCGGCCGGGACGGTGGCCGCGCTCGCCTCCGGCCTCTCCGGCGAGAGCTGCGCCCCGCGCAGCCTGCGGCTGAGGCTCGACCAGGTCGGCGACGGCTACGGCGCCCTGACGGAGCAGGTGCTGGCCGCGCTCACGCTGACCGCCCGCACCGAGGGCATCGCGCTCGACCCGGTGTACACCGGACGGGCGATGGCCGGGCTGATCGCGGCGGTCGAGGAGGGCGACATCCGGGCCGGTCAGCGCACGGTCTTCCTGCACACCGGCGGGCTGCCGGGCCTGTTCGGCCACCCGGCCGCCCTCACCCGGCTGGGCGAGGCACTGGCGCCCACCGGGCTATAGCCGGCCCGCCGGGTCCGGCGCCGTCCGCGGCCAGGGCCGCCGGCGTTCGAGCTCGGCGGCCAGCGCGAGCAGCCGGTGCTCGCCGCCGGGCGGCGCGGCCAGCTGGACGGAGAGCGGCAGGCCGCGCCGCGCCGCCGGGCTGTGCACCGGCAGCACCAGCGCCGGCCAGCGGGCCAGGTTCCAGGGGTGGCTGAACGGCGCGTAGCGGACGTTGGACAGCAGGTTGGCGGTCCAGCCCCTGGTGTGCCAGGGCTCCGCGGGCGGCGCGGGGTGGGCCAGGGCCGGGGTGATCACCACGTCGTGGTGGGCGAAGAATCCCTCGAGCAGCGCCTGCCAGCGCTCGCGCGGCCCCGGACCGACCAGTCCGGCCCGGGCCACCGCCCGGCCGAGGGCGGCGTGCCGGCGGGTGCGCGGCGCCAGCAGCGCGGGGTCCAGGGAACGGGCGTCGGCGGCGGTACCGGCCAGCCAGTTGGCCACCGAGGCGGCGCCCAGCCAGGCCGGGTAGGGCAGTTCGGCGTCGGCCACCCGGTGACCGGCCGCCGCCAGGTGGCGTCCGGTGTCGCGGACGGCGGCCGCGCAGGCGGCGTCGACCGGGATGCCCGGCGAGCTGGACCGGACGGACAGGGCGATCCGCAGCGGCCCGGGGTCGGCGGGCGGGGTGACCGGCGAGGTGGCCGACTCACCGGCCAGGACGGCGAGGAGCAGCGCCGCGTCGGCGGCGCAGGTGGCGATCGGGCCGTTCTCGGCCATCCCGGACCAGCCGTCGACGCCCAGCCCGGCGGGCACCCGACCGGCTCCCGGCTTGAGGCCGAGGACCCCGCAGTTGGCGGACGGGATCCGGATGGAGCCCATGCCGTCGTTGCCGAGCGCGATCGGTACCAGGCCGGCGGCCACGGCGGCGGCGCTGCCGCCGGAGGAGCCGCCGGCGCTGCGCGAGAGGTCCCAGGGGCTGCGGGTGGTGCCGTGAACGCCGTCGGTGGTGCCGAAGACGCACAGTTCGGGGACGTTGGTCAGGCCGACCACCACCGCGCCGGCCGCGCGCAGCCTGCGGACCGTCTCGTGGTCGGCGGCGGCCGGGGTGTCGGGGGTGGCCGCCGAGCCGTTGCGGGTCGCCTCGCCCTCGACGGCCAGGTTGTCCTTGACCGCGACCGGCACCCCGGCCAGCGGCAGCGTGCCGAGGTCGGCCCGCCCGGCCAGCGCCTGCGCCTCCCGCAGCGCCCGCGCGGCCAGCACCTTGCGGAACGCGCCGATCTGCGGGTCGAGCCGCTCGATCAGCGCCAGATGGTCGGCCACCACGTCACGGGGCGTCACCCGGCCGCTGCGGACGCCCTCCGCGATCTCGGTGGCCGTGCGCCTCGTCCAGCCCGTCATCGCCGCTCCCCGCCCGGTCGGATCCGAGCCGTCAAGATAGCCAGTGGCCCCGGCCCGGGCAAGGGCGCCGCGGCCGGGGCTGGCAGGACGGGCCCAGCAGGACGGGCTCAGGCGGACGGCTGCGGCTCGCGCAGGTGCTCGGGGACGATCCGGTGCAGTCCCTTGCGGTCGTAGTAGGTGGTCATCGCGAAGCCGAACGCGAGCGCCAGCACCGTTCCCACGCCGATCATCATCCAGGCCCGGTTCAGGCCCGCGTCCGCCCGCGCGTCGAAGTACAGGATCGCCCGGACACCGTCG
The DNA here is from genome assembly GCF_040651175.1 of Kitasatospora sp. NPDC048540. Classification (NCBI taxonomy): domain Bacteria; kingdom Bacillati; phylum Actinomycetota; class Actinomycetes; order Kitasatosporales; family Streptomycetaceae; genus Kitasatospora; species Kitasatospora sp. NPDC048540. Next base: position 30,751 of record NZ_JBEZIR010000081.1, on the reverse strand, counting down.
GTGAGCTGGCGCATCGGCTCGAACCAGGACAGCACCCGGTAGAAGTCCGGCAGCGCCTGGAGCGGGACGGTGGCCCCGGAGGAGGGCAGCGAGAGCGCGATGAACACGAACATGCTGACCAGCTGTCCGATCCCGCCGAACGCGGCCAGCAGCGCCTGTACGCCGAGGCCGACCGCGGCGGTGGCGCAGACCGAGAAGATCCACAGCAGTGGGAGGTGGGAGGCGTCCATCCCCAGGATCGCCACGCAGGCCAGCATGATCAGACTGGAGGTCAGCAGCGACAGCACCACCGACATGGTGCAGGTGATCGCGAGGGTCTGGGTCCGGCTGATCGGGACGGTCGGCAGCTGGCGCCGCCACGGCCCGAGCTCGCTGGCCGCGTAGCCGAGCGCCACGTCCACGCCGTTGGCGATCACGTTGCCGCCCAGGAACCCGGCCAGCACCAGCAGCAGGGTGTAGTAGAACGCGGTCAGGCCGAGCCCGCTGTGGGTGCCGATCGGATGGCCGACGGCGGTGTCGACGGTCACCGGGTCGGACAGCTGGAGCCGGGCGGCGTTGGTGGCCGACGCGCCCTCGGCCGGGAGGCGGGCGGTGAGGTTGCGGCCGAGTTCCAGCGAGGCGCTGTGGGCGGCCGCCTGGGCGATCGAGGTGGCCAGCGAGGAGGCCAGGCTGCCGGCGCCGGGATTGGTGAACACCGTCATGGTGGGCCGGGCCACCTCCGGCTGGCCGGCGGCCGGGAGCGCGGAGACGGCCGCCGTGAAGCCCTGCCGGACCGTCAGGACGGAGTACAGCTTCCCGGAGGCCAGCTGGTCCATCGCGGCGGACTCGTCCAGCTGCCGCCAGGCGATCTGCGCCCGCGGGTCGGGGGCGGCGGCGATGCCCGCGACGACGGTGGCGCCCAGGTTGGTCGGCTGTCCGGCCACGACCGCGCCCTGGTCGGCGTTGACCAGGCCGATCGGGAGGCGGTGCAGATCGCCGCGGGGGTTGAGGATGCCGCCCATGTAGACCAGCGAGAGCAGCAGCGACACCAGGCCGACGATCACGGCGGGGAGCACCCAGATCCGCGGGTTCCGCAGCACCTGCCGGGCGGTGACCTGGCGGACGGCGTGGTTCGAAGGCATGGCTCTCCCGGGGTAGCGGCTGCCGCGTAGAACCGAAAAATATCCGAATCAGGACATTCCACCCCGGCGCCTCGCCCGAGGGCCCGGGTCGGCCGACGTCGTCGCCCGCGGGCGGCGGCCGTCAGCCGGCCTGCCAGAGCTCGATCCGGTTGCCCTCGGGGTCGGTGACCCAGCCGAACCGCCCGACGCCCGCCATCTCCTGGGTCTCCCCGGCCACGTCCGCCCCCTTGGCGCGCAGCTGGGCGAGCATCGCGTCCAGGTCGCGGACCCGGAAGTTCAGCATGACCCGCTGCTCGCGGGACCCGAAGTAGTCCGTGCCGGACTCGAAGGTGGCGAAGACCGTCGGCCCGGCCCCCTGCTGCCACAGGCCGTGCTCGTCCGCGTCCAGGCCCAGGCTGTCGCGGTACCACGCACCCAGCGCCTCCGGGTCCGCGGCCCGCAGGAAGTACCCGCCGATTCCCAGCACTCGTTCCATGCCGCCATCCTGCCAGGACGGTCCGACAGTGGCGGGAGCCCCGCCGGTTCCGCCCCCGGACCGGCCCTCGCACCACCGGCGGAACGGCCCATCCACCGCACTGCACAAGGTTCGTTCGCATGCTTCCCTGGGAAGGCCGCACAGCCGGGGCGCACTGGTCTCAGCGCCCGTCCCGGCCTGTCGCCGGCCTCCGGACCCGCACCGGTGTCCGGCACGTCCACGCTCCGGCCGGACCGCTCCGGCCCGTGACCATCCGAAGGATGCACCCATGACGGACGCAACACTCACCCAGCGCTGCACCATCACCGACGCCCGCCCGGTCCTCAAGCAGGGCTCCAAGGGTGACGCCGTGAAACAGGCGCAGTGCTACCTCAACACCTCGCTGACCGCGACCGACCTGGTCCTGGACGGGGACTTCGGTCCGGTCACCGAGGCGGCGACCAGGCGGTTCCAGACCTGCGCCAAGATCACCGTCGACGGGGTGATCGGCGCCCAGACCTGGTCGTTCCTCACCTTCTGGTCGAACTCGCCGGACTTCGTCTGCTGACGACGCCCCCACCGCTCCACCGCGCCCGGCCGGCACCCCGGCCGGGCCGTTCGCCGTCCGGGCCGTTCGGCGTCCGGCCGCGGACGGACGGCCGTCACTCCCGGCCGCGCCAGGCCGAACGGGCGGCCCACACGGCGGCCGCACCGACCGCGTACCAGAGCAGGTCCGGCGGGTTGAAGTTCGAGCCGAGGATCAGCCGCGCGGCCGTACTGCGCCGGGACAGGTCCGCCGGCACGTCGGTGAGCTGGAGGAACTCCACGGTCCAGCTGAACGCCAGGGCGAGCCCGGCCGCCGTCGCCGCCCGGGCCCTCGGTGCGGCCAGCACGGTCAGGGCGCCGACCAGCACGGTGTACAGCGCATCGCCCGCGGCCTTGGCCGGCTCGCCGTCGGCCAGGGCCCGTACGCCGAGTCCCGCCGCCACCGTGAGCGCCGCCGCGACGGCCGCCGCCACCCGGGTCCGCGCCGCCGGGCCGCGCCACGCGGGGGTCGCCGGCGGCGCCGTCCGACCGGGCGTCACCGGTAGGCCTGCGGCGGGTACCAGCCGGACCGGACGGCCGTCAGGTACTGCGCGTCGCGCCGGGCGTCGGCCTCGTGCGCGAGGGTGGTGAAGCCCGCGATGAGCGTCGCGGCGAGGGAGAGGGCGGCCGGGACGGCCCACCAGATGTTCCCCGCCCCGATCGGCGCGGCCCAGACGCCCGCCAGGGCCGCCGCGAGCAGCGGGAGCAGCGTCACCCGCACCCGCTGCGCCAGCCGCCCTGCGGTGACCAGCGCGAAGCCGTACCCGAGGAAGGCCGCCGGGCCGATGACGACGGCGAGGCCGACGGCCAGCCAGACGAGATAGATGATGATCATGTGGCGCTCTCCGTTGCCGGCGAAAACCTGAAGGAGGGGGCGCGCACCGCAGCGGCCGCCGGCCCTCGTACGGGCCCGGCGACCTCCCCCGCGCCCATCCTGCCAGAGCTTTTGAACGCGTTCAATCTTGGGGTGGCTCAGGGTGCGGACCGGGCCGGGGCGTCTGGAAGACTAGGGTGCGCCTCCGGCTCCGCCCGGGGCAGCCGTATGGGGGAACGGGGCACGGCGCCGCCGCTCCCTCCTGTACCCCCGGAGCGCCGGGGGTGTCCGGCCCGCACCGACCACACGGGAGAGCACGCGTCTTGTCCGAGAACCACCCGTCCGCCGGCCCCGCCCCCGCCGGCGGCCTCACCGTGCTGCAGTCCGACTGCGGGAACTGCTTCGGGCTCTGCTGCGTCGCGCTGGCCTTCACCGCCTCCGCGGACTTCGCGATCGACAAGGACGCCGGGCAGCCCTGCCCCAACCTCCAGCAGGACTTCCGCTGCGGCATCCACACCCGGCTGCGGCCCAGCGGCTTCGCGGGCTGCACCGGCTACGACTGCTTCGGTGCCGGTCAGCGCGTCTCGCAGGCGACCTTCGGCGGGCAGGACTGGCGCCGGGCACCCGGCACCGCGCAGCAGATGTTCAAGGTGCTCCCGGTCATGCGGCAGTTGCACGAGCTGCTCTGGTACCTGACCCAGGCGCTCGCCCTGCCGGCCGCCCGCGCCGTGCACCCGCAGCTGCGACTCGCCCTGGCGGAGACCGAACGGCTGGCCGCGCAGGACGCCGACACGCTGCTCGACCTGGACGTCGCCGCCCAGCGGGCCGAGGTCAACACCCTGCTGCTGCGCACCAGCGAGCTCGTCCGGGCCGGGCACCCCGGGCGCAAGAAGGACCGCCGCGGGGCCGACCTGATCGGCGCCCGGCTGAAGGGCGCGGACCTGCGCGGGGCCAACCTGCGCGGGGCCTACCTGATCGGCGCCGACCTGCGCGGCGCGGACCTACGGGGCGCCGACCTGATCGGCGCCGACCTGCGCGACACCGATCTGCGGGGTGCCGACCTGACCGGGAGCGTCTTCCTCACCCAGGGCCAGCTCAACACCGCCCGCGGCGACGCCTCGACCAGGCTGCCGGACGGGCTCGGCCGCCCCTCCCACTGGTAGGACGACAGGTCGTCATGTCGACATGGGAGCCGGCGCTGGCCCGGCTGTGTGCGGTACCGGTCCCCGAGGACGGCTCCGGCGAGCTCCCGGACGAGCTCTTCGATGCCGTGGAGGACCTGATCACCGCCCACGGCGCGGACGACATCGCCGAGATCGTCGCCGCCGCCGTGCACGCGGGGCGCACCACGGTCGCGCGGGCGAGCACGTTCCTGAACGTCGCGACCTGGTCCGGTACCGACAACGGGGCCTCGATGCGGCACACGCTGAACGGCTGGGTGCGGCGGGCGGACGACACCGTCCGGCTGCACCTGGCCCTTCACCACGAGGCGTACCCCCTGCCCGGCGCCGCGGAGATGAGAGCGGTGCTGCCCGCGATCGCCACCCGGTACCCGGAGCACCGCGCCATCTGCGAGGCCCTGCTCTCGACGCGCCCGGACGACTGATCCCGCGTGGCCCCAGCAGCTCATCGGGGCACCGGCTCGGGCACCGGTACGGGGCTCCGGCCGCACGGCTCGAAGCCCCGGTAGCGCCCGGGCCGTCCGACATCAGCGCCGCGCCGTCGCGGGCCGTCCGTGGACCGGGCGGCGGGCGGGGAAGGCGTGCCGGCGGGCCAGGGCGACGACGGCCGTCGCGGCCGCGGCGGGCGGCAGCGCCGTCCACGGGAGGGCGCCGGGGCCGGCGGCGCCCAGGGCGAGGCCGCCGGTCAGCGAGCCGGCTGCGATGCCGAGGTTGTAGACGGTGGCCTGCAGGGCGGTGGCGAGGTCGGCGTGGCGGGGGCCGGACAGGTCGATCAGGGCGGTCTGCAGCATGGTCGGCGCCGCGCCGAAGGCGGCGCCCCAGCCGGCGACCGCGGCGACGGTGACGGCGGGCTCCCCGCGGGACAGGCCGAGGGCGAGCAGCGCGGCCGGGATCAGGGCGAGGCCGGTCAGCAGGGTGGGCCGGAGGCGGCGGTCGGCCAGCGCCCCGCCGGCCACGATCCCGGCGATGGTGGCGAGTCCGAAGACCGCGAGCAGCCCGCCCGCCGCCCCGAACCCGGCCCGGGCCGCGAACGGCACCAGGTAGGTGTACATGGCCTGGTGGCCCAGGAGGAGCAGCAGGGTGACCGTCAGGACGGTCCGCAGGCCCAGGATCACCGCGATCCGGCGCAGCGCCACCCGTTCGGCGGCGGGCTCGCCCGGGAAGTCGGGGACCCGGTGCAGTACTCCGGCGGCCGCGGCCAGCAGCAGGGCCAGGGCGGCGAGTGCCCCGAAGACCGCGCGCCAGCCGGTCAGTGCGGCGAGCGCGGTGCCGGCCGGGATGCCGAGTGCGAGGGCGACGGTGATCCCGGCCAGGACGATCGCGATGGCGCGCCCGCGGTGCTCGGCGGGCACCATCCGGGCGGCGTATCCGGCGAGCATGGCCCACAGCACGCCGCCGGTGGCGCCGGCCAGCAGGCGGGCGGCGAAGGTGAGCGGGTAGTTGGCCGAGAGTGCGGTGACGGTGTCGGCGAGCGCGAAGGCGAGCAGGGCGCCGACCAGCACCCGGCGTCGGCGGGTGCCGCGCAGGGCGGCGGTGACCGGGATCGCGGCGAGGAAGGAGGCGGCGGCGTAACCGGTGACCAGGTAGCCGGCGCGGGCCTCGGAGACGTGCAGGCCGTGGCTGAGTCCGGGGAGCAGCCCGGCGGGCAGCAGCTCGGTCATCACGGCGCAGAACGCGGCGGCGAAGAGGACCGGCAGCCCGCGGAGCGGGAATTTCACGGCGGGGGCGGCGGCGGGGGCGGGTGGCGGGATCCGGGTCCCGGTGGGCGTTGCGGTGGGCATAGGCTCATGGTGAAACCTTCACATCAGTGTGAAGGCAAGCGTGTCCGGCCCGTACCGGACGGTCCCCCGGGAGCCCCCATGAGGATCGGCGAACTCTCCGGCCGCACCGGTGTGCCCGCCAGGATGCTGCGGTACTACGAGGAGCAGTCCCTGCTCCACCCCGAGCGGGGCGGGAACGGCTACCGCAGCTACCGCGAGAGCGACGTCCACCTGGTGCAGCAGATCCGCGGTCTGCTGGACTCCGGGCTGACCACCGAGATCATCCGCCGGATCCTGCCGTTCCTGGACCGGCCGGAGGAGATCCACGTCCATCCCGAGTGCCTGACCCCGGAGACCGCCGAGCTGATGCGGCGGGAGGCCGACCGGATCCACCAGCGGATCACCTGCCTGGCCCGCAACCGGGACGCGATCCTCGCCTACCTGGCCGCGGTCGGCCCGGCCGCCGGGCCCGCCCGTCAGACCGTCCGGTAGGCCACCCGCCGGACCGGACCGCCCCGACCTGCGCCGGAGGCCGCCACGCGTTGACATGTGACCAAATGGTCACCTATTCTCGTGGTGTGGACCTGGTGTTCAAAGCCCTCGCCGACCCGACCCGACGCAGCCTGCTCGACGCGCTCTTCCAGGAGGACGGGCAGACCCTCAGCGCGCTCGAGGCGCGCTTCGAGATCACCCGCTTCGCCGTGATGAAGCACCTCAAGCTGCTCGAGGAGGCCGGACTGGTCGTCACCCGGCGCCAGGGCAGGGAGAAGCTCCACTACCTGAACCCGGTCCCGATCCGGCTCGTCCACGACCGGTGGGTGAGCAAGTACGCGGGGCCGTGGGCGGCTGCGCTCAGCGACCTCAAGAGCCGACTGGAGACTCCCATGCAGAAGGTCTTCGAGATCTACATCCGCACCACGCCGGAGCGCCTCTGGGAGGCGATCACCGACCCGGCCATCCGCGCCAAGTACAACTTCGGCGCCGAGGTCACCTCGGACTGGACCCCGGGCTCGCGCTACGAGATGGGCTCCCCGAAGGCCGGCATCGTGCTCGGCGAGGGCGTCAACCTGGAGGTCGACCCGCCCCGCCGGCTGGTCCAGAGCATGGTCGCGCTCTGGAGCGACGAGGTGAAGAGCGAAGGCACCAGCCGCGTCACCTGGGATATCGAACCGGTCGGCGACTCCTGCCGGCTCACCGTCACCCACGACGAGCTGCGCGAGGGCGCCAACGACGAGCTCTACGGTGGCTGGCCGATGATCCTCTCCGGCCTGAAGACCTGGCTGGAGACCGGCGAGCTGCTCACCACCCCGGGTTCGCTGCGGTACACCTGAGGCGCCGGGGCCGCGCCGGGCCGGGCCGCTGCCGTGTGGACCCCGTCCCCGCGCGGTGGCTCGGCCAGGTGGCGTCGCGCCGTCACCCTGCCCGGCGGTACCGACTCGCAGGCCGTCGCACCCTGACGGATAGTCGGGGCACGGAGCCCGACACGAGGAGGACCATGATCAGCAGGACCATCGGCGCAGCGCTCGCCCTGGGGGTGGGGGGCCTCGCGCTGACCGCCATCATCCCGGCCCTCGCCACCGGCACCGGGCCGGACCCGTCCGAGGACGGCCCGGCCCCGGCCGCCGCCCCGCTCTCCCCCGGCACCCCCGCGGACCAGCCGGCCGCCCCCGAGGCCTCGGCGCAGGCGCCGGTCGTGGCGCCGCCGGCCACCCCGCCCGCCCCGGCCACGGTGATCGGCTTCGACGCCGCCGTCATCGACCCGAAGATCCCGGGCCGGGTCCGGGTCGACCTGCACTACACCTGTTCCTCACCCGAGGGCGAGCGCTCGCTCAACACCTCGGTCGAGCAGACCGACCCGGCCGATCCGGCGGCGATCGCGTTCGGCTCCACCCGCACCTCGCCGACCGTGATCGTCTGCGACGGCACCCAGCAGCGGGGGACCGTCACCGTCCAGTCCAAGACCACCAACTGGCTGGACGACGTGGACGCGGTGCTGGTGACCACCGTCTCCGATCTCGGCGCCACTCCCCCGGCCGCCGCCGACGCCGCCAAGCTCCGGCTCCACACCGCCCCCGCCCCTGCCGTCACCCCCTGAGCGGCCCGCCCCGACCCCGCCCGTACGGCACCTCGACGGGAACCGGCCGATGGCCGGGACATGTCCTGGTGTCCGGGCCGGGGTCTACACTCGCGGCCTGACACTTGGTCAGATGGCCGAGTGCGGCCGGGATCCGGGGACGTTCGGGGGGCTGCGTTGGCACAGGGGACGGCACACGGCGACGTCGGGCTCGGCGGGCTGCCGACCACCGCCAAGTACGAGGTCGACACGCTCTTCAAGGACCTGATCGACCAGTTCCGCGGCGCCCGGCTGCCGATGCCGGTGGTGGTGCTGTACTCGGAGGAGGCCGACACCGCGCTCGACCGGGAGGTCCGGGACGTGGTCGGCGCCGTCCAGGAGGCGCAGGAGGGCGGCGGGCTCCCCTACCGGGTGGCCGGCGGGCCGGACACCGGCGACCCGCACCTCAACGCGATCGGCATCCTGGACGGCGTCGCCCGCGGCCCCTGGGCGCGGCGCGGACCGTCCTGGTACCGGAACTACGCCGTCCCCCGCTCCCGGCTGATCGCCGCCATCGAGGCGGCCGCCCAGCACGTGCTGGCGGCGGCCGGCGGGCGCGCGCAGCCGCTGGACGACCAGGTCGAGGCGGTGCTGACCCGGCTGCGGGACCTGCACTGGCGGCCCGAGCGGCGTACCGCCGGGGCCACCCTCCAGCAGACGCTGTCGCCGCTGTTCAACTCCACCACGCTGATCGGCGCCGTGGTGCTGGCCGGCGTGACCACCCTGCTCACCCAGGCGCACTGGGAGCTGGTGCTCGGCGTGCTGCTGGCCACCTTCCTGCTGCTGGTGCTGACCGGCTGGGTGCGCCGCAACACCGCGCCGCTGTCCTGGCTCGGCCAGGCCAGCCGGTGGTTCGCCACCACCACCTTCCTCGCCGCGTCCGGACGGCAGGCCGCCGCCTGGTCGATCTGGCGGCCCCGGATGTCCTGGGACGTCACCCAGGCCCGGGCCCGCGAGGTGGCCGGCGAGATCCTCAAGGCCCAGCTGGCCGGCACCCCGGCCGACGAACGCGACCGCGCCCAGCAGTTCCACCTCCAGCTGCGCACCCTCGCCCTGCTGGAGGACCTCCGCTCGGCGCACCGGCCCTGGGCGGCCGACCTGCGCGGCCGAAAGCGCCGGGTGCCGCCGGTGGTGTTCCTGCCGCAGGCCGACGCCGGCAACGGCGGGCTGAAGGTGCTCGGCGCGATCAGCGACGTACGCAGCCGCCGCAGTGAGCAGGACCCGCTGCTGGTGCTCGCCGGGGTGGCGCACGCGGACGTGGCCGGCTGGCTGCAGGCCGGCGCCGCCGGTCCGGCGCCCGTCCACCCCGGGCCGCGCCGCGCCAGCCCGTACGAGAGCTGGGTGAGCAACCTGCGGGTGCGCCAGGCACCCAGCCGGGGGCGGGCGCTGGCCTGGACGCTGCCGATCGGGTTCGGCCGGCTGCAGCTCAGCGCGGGGAACACCACCGGGCTGGCGGCCGTCCCGGTGCGGCGCTCGCCGTGGTTCCTGTGGTCGCGCTGGACGCTGCTGCTGGTGCTGCTGCTCGCCGGGGCCGGCGGGGTGGTGCGCAGCGGGCAGCTGTCCGAGCAGTTCTGCGAGGGGCGGCTGCTCGGGTCGAACCACGACGCGGTGTGGCGGGTCGACCAGGGCGGCGCCCGCGAGTGCGTCGGGGTGGCGACCGGCGGGGTCTCCTTCGCCACCGGGCACGACGTGCGGCTCAGCGGGGCGCTGCCAGGGCACGACGGCGACGGGGCGAAGGCCGGTGCGGGGATCGGGGTGGCGACCGTCGAGGAGGCGATCCGCCGGGAGAACGAGCGGGTGGCGGCGCTGCCGGACGTCCGGTTCGTCACCGTGGTGTACGCCGGGTCGCTGACCACCGCGCCCGGTCAGGAGTCCCGGGCGCTCAACAGTCTCAAGGAGCTGACCGGGGTGCACCTCGCGCAGCTGCGCAACAACGCCGGCGACCCGTTGAAGATCAAGGTGCTGGTGGCAAACGGCGGCCAGGACATGTACTTCCAGACCGAGATGACCGAACGGATCGTGGAGGTCGCCCGGCGGGACAGCTCGGTGGTCGGGGTGGTCGGGCTGGGCCGGGACACCGCCGACAGCGACCAGGCGGTCGGCCTGCTGCAGCGGGCCGGTCTCGCGGTGGTCGACACCACCAACTCCGGTACCGACCTGGCCCGGCGGCACGTCAACTACTTCGGGCTGGCGGCCACCGACCAGGAGGAGGCGGCCGAGCTGCGCAAGATCGCCGACGGGCTGGCGCTGGCCCCCGAGGACCGCTGGGCAGCCGTGCTGACCAGGAGGCCCAGCAGCGATGACAAGTACAGCCCCGAGCAGGCCGCCTACGGTTCCCGGATGCTGCGCGAGGCGGGCTTCCGGCTGGCCGAGGACCGGCCGCTGGAGTACGGCCTGACCAGCAACGGCGATCCGGACTACGAGGACGCGCTGCGCCGCAGCTGCCAGTCCGGGCACCCGCCGGCCGTGCTGTACCTGGCGGGCCGCGCCGACGACGTCAACCAGCTGATGCGGCGGCTGGCCGCCGACCCGGGCTGCAACCGCCCGCTCACCGTGCTGACCGGTGACGACCTGACGAAGGCCCAGTTCAGCACCGGGGCGACCTGGATGGCACCGCAGGCCACCCTGTACTACATCGCGCTGACCGACCCGGCGGTCACCGCCCGCGCCTCCGACCTGGCCGAGACCGCCTCCGCCGGGCTCGGCATCACACCGCAGCCGGCCGGGGGCAACCCGTACGAGGACGACGTGTTCTCCGACGGTTCGCTGGCGCTCGCCTACGACGCCACCGCGGCGCTGCACGCCGGGGCGGAGAACGCCGGTGCCTCGCAGACCGGCGGGCGGGGCGCGGTGATGGCGGGGCTGCGGGCGGTCGAGCTGAAGAACCGGGCCACCGGGACGATCGACTTCCGCGACACCCGTCCGCTGCTGGCGACCGGCAGCCAGCCGGGCCACGGCATCAACATCATCCGGGTGGTGCGGGACACCGACGGCCGGGCCAGGCCGGAGCGGATCTGCGGCCGGCCCGCCGGTGACACCGCCGAGTTGCAGGGCTGCCGGCCGTGACGGGGGCCCTGCGGCGGCCGCGGGTGCGGCGCCGCAGGGCCCTCGCGGGTCACGGCATGGTGCAGAAGGAGGCCTTCACGGCGCTCGCGACGACCTTGCCCTGCGCGTCGTTGAGGGTGACGGCGCCGCCGCTGAACTTGGCGGCCGCCTCCTTGGCCACGGTGGCGTCGTCCTTGCCCGCGTGGATCTCGGCGCAGACGTACTGCGCGCCGGCCACGGCCGTGGCGGGGTCGGCCGCCAGGGCCGGGTTGATCGCCTTGAGGCCGGCCAGCAGTCCGGCCTGCTGGGCCGCGTTGGGGCTCGGCACGACCGGAGCGGGCTGCTTGCCCGCCGGGGTGCCCGCGCCGCTGCTCGCGACGGGAGCCTGCGGCGCGGCGGTGGTGCTGCCGCTGCTGCCGCAGGCGGTCAGGGAGAGCAGTGCCGCGGCGGCCAGGCTGATGGTGATGACTCGAATACGCATGTCCACACCGTGGCACAGCCGGGCGGCGGAACCGGCCGCTGTGACAGGCCCGTGACGGGCCGGCAGACGCTTCGGTACGGATCCCAAGGCCCCTGGGGACGTATCGGCGAGGTATCGGGGACGTACTATCACAGCACCCGTACAGACAGATGAAGAATCAACCTCAATCCACTCGATCCGGCCATATCTGAAGGCAACCGTCCGATGGACGGACGGGGTGTGTCCGAAAGACGGACGGATCGCCTCCACCCCCGCCGATCGGCGGACGGCCCCCTGCTGACGGGCCGGCCGGGCGCGGGGGCGGGCGCGGCCGCCACCACCCGGACCCCCGGGGCGAGTTGCCCGTGGACGACGGCCGGGGCGGGAGAGACGACCGGAATCGTTCCGGACGTTTGCCCGGCATAGCGCTCTTCACCGACAGTCGAACAGATGAACATCATTCAGCGCCTCGGACGGGGCCCGCTCTTACGGCACCGCGACTTCCGGCTCCTGCTGTCCGGTGCCGCCACCAGCCAGTTCGGCAGCCAGGTGACCCTGGTGGCCCTGCCCCTGGTCGCCGTACTGGAACTGGACGCCTCCCCCTTCCAGGTAGGCCTGCTCACCGCGGCCGAGACCGCCGCGTTCCTGCTGGTCGGCCTGCCCGCCGGCGCCTGGCTCGACCGGGTACGGCGGCTGCCGGTGCTGATCCGGGCCGACCTGGTGCGCTGCCTGGCGGTCGCCTCCGTACCGCTGGCCGCCGTCACCGATGTCCTGACGATGGCCCAGCTGTACGTGGTCGCCCTGGTCACCGGGGTGGCGACGGTCTTCTTCGACGTCGCCCACCAGTCCTTCCTGCCGCAGCTGCTGCCCCGCGAACAGCTGGTGTCGGGCAACGGCGCGCTGGAGACGGTCCGTTCGGTGGCGCAGGTCGGCGGACCGGGTCTGGGCGGCGGGCTGGTCCAGCTGCTCGGCGCGCCGCTGGCAATCGTCGCCGACGCCCTCGGGTACCTGTCCTCCGCGCTGCTCCTGCTCGGCATCCGGACCCGGGAACCCGCACCGCAGCCCGTACCGGGCAGCTCCCTGCGGGCCGAGATCGGCGAGGGCATCGGCTTCGTCCTGCGCCACCCGCTGCTGCGGGTGATCGCCGCCGCGACCGCCGCCTCCAACCTCTTCTCCGCGCTGCTGATGGCGGTCCAGACCGTCTTCTGGGTCCGGGTGCTGGACCTCTCCCCCGGCGCGATCGGCCTGCTGCTGTCGGTCTCCGCGCTGGGCGGGCTGGCGGGCGCGCTGTGCGCGGGACCGCTCGCCAAGCTGGTCGGACAGGCCCGGCTGATCTGGCTGTCGGCCCTGGTCAGCGCACCGTTCGCGCTGCTGTGGCCGCTGTCCGGCCGGGGCGCCGGGGTGCTGCTGTTCGGGACCGCCTCGGCGGTGGTGCTGTTCGGCGCGGTGGCCTACAACGTCGCCCAGGTGAGTTTCCGCCAGGCGATCTGCCCGCCCGCGCTGCTCGGCCGGATGAACGCCACCATGCGCTTCCTGGTCTGGGGCACCATGCCGCTGGGCGCGCTGGCCGGCGGCGCCATCGCGGCCTCGGCCGGGGCCCGCAACGCGCTGTGGGTGTGCGCCCTGGGCTTCCTCGTCGTGCCGCTGCCGCTGCTGCTGTCCCCGCTGCGCACCCTGCGCGACCTGCCGACGGCGCCGGAGACCGGGGCCGAGCCCCTGGCCGGGGCCGACAGCGCCACGGCGGACGACCCCGCGCCCGCGAACGCGCCCGCGACCGGCTGACCACTCCCTCGAACCCCGACCGGAGACCCTCCGTGGCTTCCCGAACCACCAGCACCACCACCGTTCCCGTGTCCGCCTCCGACAACATCACCGGTGCCTACCTGGCCCGTTTCCGCTCGGTCACCGACGGATCCGCCGGGATCCTGCCGGTGACCGGTGCCCAGCGACGGTTCCTGCTGGCCCGGCGGCTCGATCCGCACGGCCGGCCGGACGTCGTCCCGCTGTTCTTCGCCTTCCCGCGCGGCGCCGTCGACCCGGACCGCCTCCGGGCCGCCGCGCTGCGGCTGGCGGCCCGCCACCCCGCCCTGCGCGGCCGGTTCGACTCGCTGCGCGGTACGCCCGTGCTGCGGCTCGGCCCGCCCTCGGCCGAGGTCCGGCGGATCGCCGCGGGCCCCGGCGAGAGCGCCGACGACGTCCTGCGGCGCGAACTCGCCGCCTGGCGGCCCGACGGGCCCGCACTGCGGCTGCTGCTGGCCGCCGCCCCCGGCGACGAGGAGGAGATTCTCGCCGTCGCACTCGACCACGCGGCCTGCGACGAACAGTCCCTCGGCATCGTCACGGCGGGCCTGAGCGCGGCGTACGGACAGCCGGCGCAGGAACAGGAACAGGACCACGGCCCGGACCACGACCGGGAACCCGACGGTGTCGAGGAGTACCGGGCGGCCGTCGAGCTCCAGCTCGCCGCCGAGGCCGCCGCCTCCGGCGGAGCGGCCCGGGCGCACTGGGCCGCCCGGCTGGGCGCCCTGGGCAGCGGGCACAGCGGCGACCACAGCGGCAGCCCCGGCAGCGGGCGCCTTCCGCAGCCGGGCGCGCGGTCGGCGGAGGTGTCGACCGGGATGCTGACGCACCGGCTGCCCGCCGCCACCGGCGCGGCCCGGGGCGCGGTGTTCCCCGCCCTGCTGGACGCCGTCTCGGCGGCGGCCCACCGGCTGCTCGGCCCCGGAGCCACCCCCGCGTTGGGGTACCCGTGGGGTGGCCGGCCGGCCGCCGCACCGCCCGCGCTGGGATGCTTCCTGAACACCCTGGTCCACCCGGCCACCACCGGTCCGGCACCGGCCGAGCGGACAACCCCCGACGCCGCCCCTCCGGCCACCCTCGAGGAGCTCAGCGCCCGCTGGTGGGACGACCTCGACCACGCCGACACCCCGTTCGACGAGGTGGTGCACGCGGCCCGCTCCGCCGGGGCGAGCTGGACCGGCACCCTGGACGGCCTGCTCACCTTCGAGGACCTGCACCGCCGTCCCCCGCTGGTGCTCGGCGGCGCCGCCGGCCGGGAGACCCACCTCGCCGGACGGCCGCTGGCGGCGCCCTTCGCGGTCTCCGCCTCGCACGGCGAGGACCTGCTGGTCCGCTTCGCCTGGGACCGCGCGCACTGGCCGGACCCGGCCGCGGCCGACGCCTTCGCCGCCCTGCTCGACACCCTCCGCCGCCACCTGCGCGCCACCGCGCCCGGCGCGGCGCACTGACCCCCCGGCCGTCACCCCCGGCACCCCGGGTACCCGGCCCCCGCACCATCCGGCACCGCCGAGCACCACCACGTCCGCACGTCAGCACGCCATCGCGTCCGTACGTCCGCACACCACCGCGTCACCACCACTCTCGCCACAAGCAAGGGAAGACCACCCATGTTCGCTCTCTCCTCCTCGCAGGAGATCGTCTGGCTGCACGAGCAGTTGCTGCCGGGCAGCCGCGCCTACAACTTCACCGCCGCGCTCGACCTGTGGGGCCCGCTGGACCGGGCCGCGCTGCGTGCCGGACTGGCCGCCGTGATCGCCCACCACCCCGGCCTGCGGCTGGAGTTGACCTCCGACGACGGCGGCCTTCCGGACCAGCGGGTCCGCGCGGACGCCGAGGTCCGGCTGCGGGACAGCGACCTGTCCGGCGAGGCCGACCCCGAGGCCGCCTTCCAGCGGCTGCTGCGCGCCGAGGCCGAGGAACCGCTGGACACCCGCGAGGCGCCGTTGCTGCGCTGGCACCTGGTCCGGCTCGGCGAGGACCACCACCGGCTGGTGCACGTCGAGCACCACCTGATCCACGACGGGCACTCGTTCGCGATCCTGCTGCGCGACCTGTTCACGGTGTACCGCGCCGAGGTGCTGGGCGAGCCGTACCGGCTGCCGGCCGCCCCCTCGTACGAGGAGCACGCCCGGGCCGGGGCCGGGCGCGACCGGTCCGCGAGCCTGGAGTTCTGGCAACGGGAGCTGCGGGACGCACCGTTCGACCTGGTGCTGCCCGGCCTGTCCCGGCCCGGCGCGGTCCGCCGCCACCGCGGCGGCCAGCTGCGCCAGTCGATCGGCGCCGACCTCGCCGGGCGGCTGCGCGAGCGCGCCAAGGCCGACGGCCACACCCCGTTCTCCACCCTGCTCACCCTCTTCGGCGAACTGCTGCGCCGGCACAGCGGCCACCGCGAGCTGATGGTCGGCACCGCGGTCGGCAACCGGCCGGTCGGCTTCGAGGGCACCGTCGGGATGTTCGTCAACACCGTGCCGCTGCGGCTTCGGCTCGACCCGGCCGCGGGCGGGGTGGACAACGTCGACGAGGTGACCGACACCCTGCTCCGGGCACTGCCCCACCAGGACGTCCCGGTCCAGGAGTTGACCCGCTCGCTCGGTCTGCACACCAGTGGCGCCGACAACCCGCTGTTCAGCGTGATGTTCAGCGCGCACGACGCCGCCCTGCCGGAGGTCGACGCACCCGGCCTGGAGATCTCGCTGTACGAGGGCTTCAACACCGGCACCACCCGCTTCGACCTGGACCTGGTGCTGCTGCCCGACGACCGCCGGATGGTCGGCGAGCGCCAGGGCGTGGCCGGGATGACCCTGGTCTGGGACTACGACGCCGACATCTTCGGCGAGCCGGTCGCCGAACTGCTCGCCGGCCGCCTGCTCGACCTGCTGCGCGCCTACCTCGACGCCCCCGAGTCCGAACTGGCCGCCCTGGCCGCCGCCGAGGAGCAGCCCGCCCCCGCCGCGGCCACCGCCGCCGACCAGGCCGTGCTCGACCCGCTGAGCGGCCGCGACCCGTCCGCCCTGGCCGTGATCGCCGGCGCCGAGCGGCTGACCTACGGCGAGCTGGACCGCCGGGTCGCCGAGCTGGCCGGGCGGCTGACCGCCGCCGGGGTGCGGGCCGGCCAGCCGGTGGCGGCCGTGCTGCCGCGCGGGGTGGACAGCGTCGTCACGCTGCTGGCCTGCCTGCGCACCGGTGCCGTGTACGCGCCGCTGTCGCCGGAGGATCCGGCGGCCCGGCTCGGCCTGCTGGTGGAACGGCTCGACCCGGCGCTGGTGGTGGCCACCCGGCAGAGCGCGCTGGCGCTGCCGGTGGAGGGCCGTACGCCCGCGCTGCTGGACGGCCCGGCGTTCCCCGCGGCCGGCGACGCCGCGGTGCTGGAGGGCGCCGCGTACCTGATCCACACCTCCGGTTCGACGGGCGTGCCCAAGCCAGTGCGGGTCGGCCGGGCCGCGCTGGCCGGCTACGTCGCCGCGCTGGCCGGACGGTACGGGCTGGACGCGGCCGACCGGGTGCTGCTGTTCGCCCGGCCCTCGTTCGACGTGGCGCTGGAGGAGGTGCTGCCCTCGCTGGCGGCGGGCGCCTGCCTGGTGCTGCCGCAGCGTGACGTGCCGACCGGCCCGGAGCTGGTCGCCGTGCTGGCCGCCCGTGGCGTCACCGTCGCCAACCTGCCGACCAGTTACTTCCTCGCCGTCCGCGAGGAGCTGTCCGAGGCGCTGGGCGACGGCCGCTGGGCACCGCGGCTGCTGGTGCTGGGCGGTGAGCGGCTGCCGGCCGCCGCGCTGGCGGGTCTCGCCGAGCGCACCCGCGCCACCGTGCTGAACGCGTACGGCGTGACCGAGGCGACCGTCACCTCGACGGTGCACGAGGTCACCGCGGCCGATCTGGCCGGCTCGGCGGAGATCCCGCTCGGCACCGAGCTGCCCGGCACCCGGGTGCACGTGCTGGACGAGGGGCTGCGCCCGCTGCCGGCCGGCGGGGTCGGCGAACTCGCGGTCGGTGGCGGCGCGCTGGCCGACGGCTACCTCGGCCTCGACGAGGTGACGGCCGCCCGGTTCGTCACCGTGCCCGCGCTCGGCGGCGAGCGGGTGTACCGCACCGGCGACCGCGGTTTCCGCGACCTGGACGGGCGGCTGTGGTTCCTCGGCCGCCAGGACAACCAGGTCAAGCTGCGCGGCTACCGGATCGAGCTGGAGGAGATCGAGGCCGCCGCCTCGGCCGAACTCGGCGGCCGTTCCTGCGCGGTGGTGCTGGACCGCGAGTCGGCCGGCGGCCCCCGCCTGGTCGGCTTCCTGGAGGGCGCGGACCGGCCCGACCAGGCCGCGCTGCACGCCGCGCTGTCGCTGCGGCTGCCCGGCGGGCTGGTGCCCGGCAGCTGGGTCGCACTGGAGGCCATGCCGGTACTGCCCGGCGGCAAGCCGGACCGGGCCGCGCTCGGCCGGCTGCTCGCCGAACTGCCGGAGCCGGGTGAGGAGCCCACCGGAGCCAGGGAGTTCACCGAGCCCGGCCTCGCGCTGGTCGCCGGTGCCTGGCGGGAGGTGCTCGGGCACGACCGGTTCGCGGCCGACTCGCACTTCTTCGAGGTCGGCGGCCACTCGCTACTCGCCGCCCAGCTGGCCGCCTGGCTGGAGCCGCACCTGGGCAGCCGCCCGCCGCTGCGCGTGCTGTTCCAGAACCCCGTCCTGGCCGACCAGGCCCGCGCCCTGACCGGAGGCCGCTCGTGAGCTCCGCCCCTTCCGCCGTCCTCACCGAGGACCACCGCGAACTGGTCGAGGCCTTCGAGAGCTTCATCCGGCGCGAACTGGTCCCGCTGGCAGCCGAGTTGCCGGAGACCGCGGACCTGCCGCCCGCCGACCTGCGGGCGTACGTGCGCAGGCGCTCCGCCGCGCTGGGCTTCTACGCCGGCGACTACCCGGAGGAGCTGGGCGGCTCCGGGATGCCGTTCACCGCGGTGGTGCTGCTGCACCACGCGGCCGGGCGCAGCGGCTGCTCGCTGGCACCGTACGCGCTGGCCGGTTCGGACGGTCCGAGCCCGCTGCTGCGGCACGGCACCCCGGAGCAGATCGAGAAGTACCTGGTGCCGCTGGTGCGCGGGGAGTCGGCGCGCTGCCTGGCACTGACCGAGCCGCAGGCCGGGTCGGACGCGTTCCGGCTGACCACCACGGCGGTCCGCGACGGCGAGGGCTGGGTGATCAGCGGCCGCAAGACCTTCGTCTCCAACGCGGACCGGGCGGACCTCGCGCTGGTGGTCACCGCCACCGACCTGGGTGAGGGGCCGACCGGCGGGGCGACGGCGTTCGCGATCCCGATGGACACCCCGGGCCTGCGGATCGGGCAGCGCTACGACGGCATGTCCGGCGAGCCGATGTTCGAGTTGCTGCTGGAGCGGGTGCGGGTCCCGATGGCGGCCGTGATCGGCGGCGAGGCGGGCGTCGGGGCGGCGATGGCGCTGGCCATGGACAGCCTCTCGCGCGGGCGCCTGGTGGTGGCCGCGATGTGCGACGGCGTGGCCGAGTACGCGCTGCGCCTGGGCGTCGAGTACGCCCGGGAGCGGGAGGCGTTCGGCGAGCGGATCGGCGCCTACCAGCACGTGCAGGAGCACCTGGTGCGCAGCCGGGCGGAGGTGGAGGCGGCGAAGCTGCTGACGCTGGCCTGTGCCCGGCTGGTGGACGAGGGCACCGAGGCGCCGGAGAACGCGGCGCTGGCCAAGCTGACCTCGTCGGAGACGGCGGTGCGGGTGGTGGACCGGGCGCTGCAGGTGCACGGGGCGACCGGGTGGGTGCGGGGGCATCCGCTGGAGTTCCTGTACCGGTACGTCCGGATGATGACGATCATCGAGGGGACCTCCGAGGTCCAGAAGGTGATCATCGCTCGGGCCATGGGCCTGGGCTGACCGCCAACGACTGTTCGGAGAACACGACATGACTGTTGAACGATCCATCGTCCGCGGCCTGCCCCAGGGCGCGCCGGTCCCCGAAGCCGCCGTCCTCGACCTGTTCGGCGACTGGGTGCGCCGTACCCCCGACGCGCCCGCGCTGACCGACGGCGGGCGGCAGTGGAGCTACGCCGAACTCGACCGGCTCGCCGACGAGGTGGCCGGGACGCTGCGCGGCCGGGTGCGCCCCGGCGAGCTGGTCGGGGTGTGCCTGGACCATTCGGCGGCGCTGGTCGCGGTCACCCTCGCGGTGGCCCGGCTCGGCGCGGTGCACCTGCCGCTCGGTCCGCGGCCCGGCGAGCGGCGGCTGCAGGCCGTCGCCGAGAACCTGTGGCTGGGCTGTCTGATCGGCGACCCGGCGCTGCTGCCGCCCGCCTACCGGGCGGTGCAGCAGCTGCCGTTGCCGGTGCCGGCCGAGGGCGCGACCGCGGCGGGTGCCGTGGTGGCGGCCTTCGGGCCGTCGGCGGAGGGCGCGGCCGCCGCGCCGGAGGGCACGTTCTACGCGGTGCTGACCTCCGGCTCGACCGGCGTCCCGAAGGCGGTCGCCGTCGGCGAGCCCTCGCTGGCCGCGATGCTGCACTGGTACCGGGGGCTGACCGGGCTCGGCCCCGGCGACCGGCACAGCCTGCTGATCGGGGTGGCCTTCGACCCGCACCTGATGGAGCTGTGGGGGACGCTGACCTCCGGCGCCGCGCTGAGCGTGGCCCCGGACGCGGTGCGCTGGGACCCGGCGGCGCTCACCGACTGGTGGCGTTCGGCGGGGATCACCGTGGCCGTGCTGCCCACCCCGCTGGCCGAGCCGGTGCTCGACCTGCCGTGGCCCGAGGGGCTGGCGCTGCGTCACCTGTCGATCGGCGGGGACCGGCTGCGCCGGTACCCGTCGGCGCAGGTGACCGCGCACGTGCACAACGCGTACGGGCCGGCCGAGGCGACCGTGGTGACCAGTGTGCACACCATTCCGGCG
Organism: Kitasatospora sp. NPDC048540; assembly: GCF_040651175.1. Lineage (NCBI taxonomy): Bacteria > Bacillati > Actinomycetota > Actinomycetes > Kitasatosporales > Streptomycetaceae > Kitasatospora > Kitasatospora sp. NPDC048540. The sequence goes on along the minus strand of NZ_JBEZIR010000081.1, from coordinate 10,531 downwards.
GGTGCGGGCGGCACGGGCGCGCCGCCGATCGGTCTGCCGGTGCCGGGTGCGGTGCTGCTGGTCACCGACCCGGACGGGGTGCCGGTGCCGCGCGGCGAGAGCGGTGAACTGCGGGTCGGCGGCGGTCTGCTGGCGCTCGGCTACCTGGACGAGGAGCTGACGGCCCGCCGGTTCGTCGCGGCGCCGCCCGGGATCGAGGGCGTGGACCGGGTGTACCGGACCGGCGACCGGGTGGTGATGGGCGCCGACGGCGTCCTCGAGTTCCTGGGCCGGCTGGACGACCAGGTCAAGATCAGCGGGGTCCGGATCGAGCCGGCCGAGGTGGAGGCCGCGTTCGAGCGCGATCCGCGGGTGCGGCGGGCGGTGGTCGCGGTCCGCCGCGATGCGGCCGGCACCGCGCGGCTGCTCGCCTTCGTCCAGCCGGGCGACGCCCCGGTGCAGGGCGCCGACCTGCTGCCGGAGGTCCGCCGCTGGCTGCCCGAGCAGGCGGTGCCCACCGTGGTCCGGATGGTCGACGACTACCCGCTGGACGCCAACGGCAAGGTCGACCGGGCCGCGCTGATGGCCGCCGAGACGGCCGGCGAGGACGCGGACGCGAAGGACGCGGAGGACGCCGACGCGGCCACCGACACCGAGCGCACGGTACTGCGGCTGTGCCGCTCGCTGCTCGGGCGCGCGGACCTCGGGCCGCTGGACAACTTCATCGACGCGGGTGGCAACTCGCTGGCCGCGGCCAGGCTGCTGGTGGCGCTGGAGGAGGAGTGCGGCGTGCGGCTGCGCGCCCCGCAGCTGCTGCGCCAGCCCGATCTGCGGGCCCTGGCGGCGCTGGTCGAGGCCCATCGCCCGGAGCGCGTGCCCGTCTCCTGACCGCCCGACGTAGCAGGGCGCCCCGGCCGTGGGCCGGGGCGCCCGGAAGGGAACCACCCATGGACCTCGACCTCTCCCACCTGGGCGCCGTACCCGGCCTGGTCGCCCGTCAGGCCGAACTGCGGCCGCAGGCGCTCGCCGTGTCCGACGGCGACACCGTCCTCACCTACGCCCGACTCGTCTCCGCGGCGCGCGCCCTGGCCGCCGAGCTGACCGCGCACGGGGTCGGCCCCGGCAGCGCGGTCGGGCTGCTCGCCGCCCGCTCGACCCGGCTGGTGGTCGCCCAGCTCGCCGTCTGGTGGGCGGGCGGCCACGTCGTCCCGCTCGACCCGGCCCACCCGCGCCCGCGCACCGCAGGGATGCTGGCGGACGCCGGCGTCACGCTGACCCTCGGCGACAAGGCGCTGCTGGCCGAGGCGGGCATCCCGGCCGGCCAGGCGCTGACGCTGGACCTCGACGGTCTGCCGGAGGCGGCGGCCGGCGGCCCGGACCCGGCCTGCGAGGGCGGGCGCGCGCTCGCCCTGGTGCTGTACACCTCCGGCTCGACCGGCCGTCCCAAGGGCGTCGAGGTGCCGCACCGGGCCATCGCCGGCCTGGTGACCGCCCCGGACGCGGTCCGGCTCGGCCCCGGTGACCGGATGCTGTTCCACTCGCCGTCGACCTTCGACGCCTCCAGCTTCGAGATGTGGGCGCCGCTCGCGGCCGGCGCCGCGGTGATGGTCTCGCCCGCCGAACGTCCCACCGCCGAGGACCTGGCCCGGGACGTCGAGCGGTTCGGTGTCACCCACACCTTCCTGACCACCGCGCTGTTCCACCAGCTGGCGGCCCGGCGCTCCCGGGTGTTCGGCCTGCTGCGCACCCTGCTGGTGGGCGGCGAGGCGCTGTCGCCGGAGCACGCCGGCGCGGTGCTGCGGGCCTTCCCGTGGCTGGAGCTGGTCAACGCGTACGGCCCGACCGAGGCGACCACCTTCACCACGCTGCAGCCGCTGACCGAGGCCGGCTGCGCGGGCCCGGTGCCGATCGGGCGGCCGTTCGGCGGCGCGACCGTCCTGGTCCTGGACGAGCGGCTCGCGCCGGTCCCCGCCGGCGGTCGCGGTGAGCTGTGGATCGGCGGCACCCGGTTGGCGTTCGGCTACCTGGGCCAGCCGGAGCTGACGGCACAGCGGTTCCGCGAGATCCCGGGCGCCGGGCGGATGTACCGCAGCGGCGACCTGGTCTCGGTCCGGCCGGACGGCGCGCTGGACTTCCACGGCCGCGCCGACGACCAGGTGAAGGTCCGCGGTTTCCGGATCGAGCCCGGTGAGGTCGAGCACACCCTGCGCACCCACCCCGAGGTCTCCGAGACCGCCGTGGTGGTCCACCGGGCCGGTACGCCCGATGCGGCGCTGACCGCGTTCGTGGTGCCCGCCGACGGTGCCCGGCCGGCCGGCGACGCCCTGCGCGGGTACCTCGCCGAGCGGCTCCCCGCCCACCTGGTGCCCACCGGCTGGGCCGTGGTCGCCGCGCTGCCGCTGACCGGCACCGGCAAGGTCGACCGCCGGGCGCTGGCCGAGACCGGGCCGGACGGCGCCGCGCCGCCCGCCGAGGCGCCGGCGGCCGCCCTGACCCCGCTCGAGCAGGAGGTGGCGGAGGTCTGGGCCCGCGCGCTCGGCCACCCCGTCGAGCGGGCGGACGCCGACTTCCTGGCCGAGGGCGGGCACTCCCTGATGGCCATGTGGGTGGTGGACGACCTGCGCGAGGACCTCGGCGTGGACCTCACGCTCGCGGAGTTCTTCGCCCACCCGACCGTGGCCGGCCAGGCCGCCCTGGTCGAGCGGGCCCTGCTCGACGCGCTCGCCGACCCCACCGGGGCCGATGACCACCGCACGGAGAACCGATGACCGACACCGCCCACCCCGCCGCCCGCCAGGCCGACCTGCTGCGGCAGGCCCGCCTGCGGGCCGGCGCCGACCGCGCCGCGGACATCCCGCGCGGCCCCGCGGACGGCCCGGCCCCCCTCTCGCACGCCCAGCACCGGATGTGGCTGATGGACCGGCTCGGGCAGGCCGGCGCGCTGTACAATGTGCCGCTCGCGACCCGGCTGCGCGGACCGCTGGACACCGCCGCCCTGGCCGCCGCGCTCACCGCGCTGACCGCCCGGCACACGATCCTGCGCACCCGGTACGGGCAGCACGGCGACGACGCGCCGTACCAGGAGGCCGTGGCGCCGGCGCCCGTCGAGGTGCCGGTGCTGGACGCCCCCGACGACGCGGCGGCCGAGCTGCTGCGCACCGAGGCGGCCCGCCCGTTCGACCTGGCTTCCGGGCGGGTGCTGCGGGCCCTGGTGCTGCGCCACGGCCCGGCCGACCACACCGTGCTGATCACCCTGCACCACATCGCGGTCGACGGCGGCTCGCTGCCGCTCGTCGCCGGGGAGCTCGCCCGGCTGTACGCCGCCGGGGGCGCCGGCGCCGCACGGCCCGCCGAACCGGAGCTGCAGTACGCGGACTTCGCCCGCTGGGAGCGCGGACGCGACGGCGAACTCGCCGGTGAGGTGGCGGCCTGGGCCGAGCAGCTCGCCGGGGCCCGCCCGGTGCCGCTGCCCCGGCCGGCCACCCCCGCGGGGCCGCGCACCCGGGCCGCCCGGCTGCACACCGTACCGCTGCCGGCCGGGACCCTGGACGGCCTGCGGGCGCTCGGGCGGGCCCACGGCGCCACCCTGTTCACCGTGGTGCTGGCCGCCGCCTTCGCCACCCTGGCGCGGGCCACCGGCGAGGCGGACCTCACCCTCGGCTGCGCGTCGAGCCACCGCTCCCGGCCCGCGCTGCGCCGCCTGGTCGGACTGTGCGTCAACACCCTGCCGGTCCGCGCCGACCTGGGCGGCGACCCGGCCTTCGAGGAGCTGCTCGGCCGGGTCCGGGACGCGCTGCTGGCCTCCCAGCGGCGCCACGAGGTGCCGTTCGACCTGGTGGTGGAGCGGCTCGGGGCGGCCGCCCGCGGCCGGGACGGCTCGCCGCTGCTCTCGGTCACCTGCGACCTGGTCACCGCGCCGGGCGCGCTCGAGCTCCCGGGCCTGGCGGCCGAGGCCGTCGAGGTCGACCTCGGGCTGGCCAAGTTCGACCTCGGTCTGTTCGTGGAGGACGGCCCGCAGCCGCGCTGCCTGGTCCAGCACGACGCGGACGCGCTGGCCGGACCGGCCGGCGAACGCCTGGCCGCCGGCTTCGCCGCGCTGCTCACGGCGGTCGCCGAGGACGGCGGGCGGCACCTCGCGGAGCTGCCCGGCGAGCGGCTGGCGTCCGGGCACCCGGCCGAGGCCGCGCTGCTGGCCGACCCGCGGGTCCGCGAGGCGTACCTGCTGGAGCGCGAGGGGCTCGCGCCGCTGGCGTACGCGGTGGGCCGCGGTCCGGCCGGGGTGTCCGGCACCGAGCTGCGGCTGCGGCTGCGTTCGCTGCTGGCGGCCGGTCAGGTGCCGGCCTCGGTGACCGTGCTGGACGCGCTGCCGCGCACCGCCGACGGCGCCGTCGAGCCGGCCAGGCTGCCGGGCGCGGTGCCGAAGCCGCGGCCCGAGCCGGCGGCGGGCGACCAGCAGCGGACGGAGACCGTCCGGACGGCGTTCGGCGAGCTGCTCGGCACCCGGCCGGGGCCCGACGGCGACTTCTTCCTGCTCGGCGGCCACTCGCTGGTCGCCGTGCAGCTGGCCGAACGGCTGCGGCTGCGCACCGGCCTGCCGCTGACCGGGCTGGACATCCTGGAGCAGCGCACCCCGCGGGCACTGGCCGCGCTGCTGGACGCCCGCGACGCGGAGCGGCGCGCGGTGCAGGCCCGCCGCCCCGGCCTCGGCGCGGGGGCGGGGGCGGGCCGGCCGGTGCGGCCGGGCACGGTGCTGGTCACCGGCGCGACCGGCGGGGTCGGCGCGGCCGTCCTCCAGGAGCTGATGGCGCAGGGCCGCCCGGTACGGGCGCTGGCCCGCGCGGAGTCGGCGCACCTGGTGGCGCTGGACGGGGTGGAGGTCGCCGAGGGTGACCTGGCCGACCTGGACAGCCTGCGCGCGGCCGTCCGGGGGGTCGACGCGGTGGTCCACGCCGCCTGCACCTTCACCGCGCACGAGGTCGACGTCGCGGCGATGCGCGCCATGGTGGACGCCTGGCGGCACGGCAGCTTCGTGTTCGTCAGCAGCATCGACGCGTACGGGCGTCCGCCGGGCGTCGAGGTGGCGGAGGGCGCGCCGGCCACGCTGCCGGTCACCGCGTACGGCCGGGCGAAGCTCGACTGCGAGCGGATCCTGCTGGCCGCGGCCGGGACCGAGGGCCGCGGCGCGGGTACGGTGGTGCGCTCGCCCATCGTCTGGGGCCCGCACCGGCGGCTGCGCGAGCAGCTGCGCTGGGGCGCGACCGGGGAGCTGTTCCAGACCGCGCAGGCGGGCCGGCCGCTGCTGCTGCCCGACCCGCCGGCCGACGGGCACGCCTGGTACGGGGCGGCCTGGGTGCACGCCGCGGCCCTGGCGCGGGCCGTCACAGCCTGCCTCGACGACTCCGGCCGGGAGGCGGGCCGGGTGCTGAACGCGGTCGGCGGCCATGTCGGCTGGCCGGAGCTGGCCGCCGAACTGGTCCGGCTGCTGGGCTCGGCGAGCCCGGTGGAGCTGGGCGCGGGCGCCGACCCGGAGCTGGCCCGGCCGTGGCGCTACCGCTCGGACGCGCTGGCCGAGGTACTGCGCGAGGAGCCGGGCGAGGACTGGCGCAGCGTGCTGGCCGCGATGGTGCGGTAGGCCCGGCGGGCGCCGCCCCACCGGCCGTCTCATAGGGCGGCTCATAGGGCGGCGCACCGGCCGGTGCGGGCGCCGGCCACGATGGTGTCCTCGATCAGCGGCCGGGCGTTGGCCGGGAGGTCTCTCCCGTCCGCCGGTGGTGCTCCCGACTGGTGCTCCCCGCGTACGACGGCGCCGGGTCCGGGCCGGTTGTTCCCGCCCGGGCCATAGGTCGGCCCTATGACCCCATAGGGCCGGGTGCCCTACTGCACCGCCCGGGCTGCCGAGAGGGTGGCGGTCACGGTCGGCGGTCCTCCGGCCGTGTGCCGACCGAAGGAAGCGCCGCCATGCCTCGTCCCGTCCGGGTCGCCATCGTCGGGGCCGGCCCCGCCGGGATCTACGCCGCCGACGCCCTGCTGAAGTCCGGCCTCGCCACCGAACCCGGTGTGTCGATCGACCTGCTGGAGCGGCTGCCCGCGCCGTTCGGCCTGATCCGCTACGGCGTCGCGCCGGACCACCCGCGGATCAAGGGCATCGTGACGGCGCTGCACCAGGTGCTCGACAAGCCGCAGGTGCGGCTGTTCGGCAACGTCGGCTACCCGGACGACATCGGCCTGGACGACCTGCACCGGTTCTACGACGCGGTGGTCTTCGCCACCGGCGCCGACGCCGACCGCGAGCTCGACATTCCCGGCTCGGAGCTGGACGGCTCCTACGGCGCGGCGGACTTCGTCTCCTGGTACGACGGCCACCCCGATGTGCCGCGCAGCTGGCCGCTGGAGGCGGAGCGGGTCGCGGTGCTCGGTGTCGGCAACGTGGCGCTCGACGTCGCCCGGATCCTCGCCAAGACGGCGGACGAGCTGCTGCCCACCGAGATACCGCCGAACGTCCACACCGGGCTCATCGCCAACCGGGCCGTCGAGGTGCACGTCTTCGGCCGCCGCGGTCCGGCGCAGGCCAAGTTCAGCCCGATGGAACTGCGCGAGCTCGACCACTCCCCGACCATCGAGGTGATCGTCGACCCCGAGGACATCGACTACGACGACGGCTCGATCGCCACCAGGCGCGGCAACAAGCAGGCCGACATGGTGGCCGCCACCCTGGAGAACTGGGCCATCCGCGACGTCGGTGACCGGCCGCACCGGCTGTTCCTGCACTTCTTCGAGTCCCCGGTGGAGATCCTCGGCGCCGACGGCCGGGTCGCCGCGCTGCGCACCGAGCGGACCGGGCTGGACGGCACCGGGAACGTCACCGGCACCGGCGAGTACCGGGACTGGGACGTCCAGGCGGTCTACCGGGCCGTCGGCTACCGCTCCGCCGAGCTGCCGAAGCTGCCGTTCGACCCGCTGTCCGCGACCGTGCCGCACGAGGCGGGCCGGGTGCTGGAGGCCGGGGCGCCGCTGCCGTCCACGTACGTCACCGGCTGGGTCAAGCGCGGCCCGGTCGGCCTGATCGGCCACACCAAGGGCGACGCCAACGAGACGGTCGCCTGCCTGGTGGCGGACCACCGCGCGGGCCGGCTGCGCACCGCCGAGGTGCCGGCCGAGGAGGCCGTGCCGGCGTTCCTGGCCGAGCGGGGCGTGGAGTTCACCACCTGGGAGGGCTGGCTGCGGCTGGACGCCCACGAGCGGGCGCTCGGCGCCCGCGAGGGCCGGGAGCGGGTGAAGGTGGTCGCCCGCGAGGAGATGCTGCGGGCGGGCGCGGCGGACGCCTGAGCCGGCGTCACCCCGGCATCACCCCGGCGGGTGACGCCGGTTGTGGAAGCCGGTGACCCCTGGCAGCGTCGGTCCGACCGGTCCGATCACCGACGTTGCCGAGGGAGTCCCGTGCACCTGCCGCCCGCGCGTCGTCGAGCCGCAATGCTGCTGACCGCGGGGGCGGTGGTCTACAACGACTGGCCGCTCGAGTTCTTCCTGCCCACGGGCCTGGACCCGGCCAACTCCTACGCCAGCGAGCTGTACGCGGCGGACCAGCCGTTCCACGTGCTGTTCGGGGCCGTCGAGCTGGTGGCCGCGGCGCTGGTGGCGTCCGGTGCGCTGACCGCGCTGGCGGCCTGGCGGGGTGCGCTCGGGCGGGCCGGTTGGGGGGCGCTGGCGGGGTTCGCGGCGTTCTCGGTGGCCGACGTGATGGTGCCGATGCGCTGCGCGGCCTCGGTGGAGCCCGGCTGCGAGGTGGTGAACCCGTGGCACACGCTGACCAGTGCCCTGGTCCACTTCGCGCTGTTCGCCTCGATGGCGCTGCTGATCCTCGCCGCCCGCCGGGACCCGGCCCGGCTGCCGGGCGTCGCGCGCCGGGGGCCCGTCGTGCTGACCGCCGCGATGGCGACCGCCGTGGCCACCGTCGGACCGCTGTTCGGGTACCCGGGCTGGCACGGCGTCACCCAGCGCGCGCACCTGGTGCTGGTCGGGGTCTGGTTCGTGCTGCTGGCCACCGGGCTGTCGGCCGTGCCCGCGCCGAGGGTGCCCGCGCGCCGGCGGCCCGAGCTGCCCGCGCCCTCGCTGCGGAAGTGACCCCGCGGCCGCCCGGGCCGCCGCCGCTCAGCGGCCGGGAGCGCTCAGCGGCCGGGGGCGCCGGTGGGCGGGGTGTCCAGCACGGTGAACCGCAGCCCGGCGGCGCTGAGGCGGTCGATCAGCGCGGTGCCCATCGCGACCGCCGGGGTGACCTGTCCGGCGGCGGGCGGCAGGTCGTCGTATGCGAGGCTGAGCGCGGACTCGGCGAGCATCTTGGCCGTCTCGGTGTACCCGGGGTCGCCGCCCGACACCTCGGTGAGCAGCGGGGCCGCGCCGCTGCCGAGCGCCTGGCCCGCGAAGCGGACGGTGAACCAGGAGGCCGCCCGCTGCTCGGCGCTCGGCCCCGCGCCTGGCCGGTGCAGCCGGCCGAGCGCCGTACGCAGCGGCGGGACCTGGGCGGCGAGCGCGAGCAGGGCGAGACCGGCGCCGCCGCCGAGCAGCACCGGCAGCCGCTTGACCGCGGCGAAGTGCCCGTAGCGGAACGCCGGGCCGTAGTCCGCGCGGGCGGCCGCGGAACGGCCGACCACCACGGGGTCGATGGTGGGCATCGGCACGGCCCAGGCGAGGGCCTGCGGCGAGTACCGGATCCGCCCGGCGGAGGTGCTGATCCGCCGTCCGGCGGGGCTCGGCTCGGCGTCCCGGCGGGCCCGGGCGGCCCGCGCGGCCTCGCGCGGGCGGCCGATCGCGGACAGCGCCGAGGCGAAGGTCCCGCCGGAGAACATGCCGCCGGCCCGGACGAAGCCCCGCACCGAGACCGGCGCGTCCGGCGGCAGTTCCCCGCGCTCGCGCATCCGCTCCAGGGTGAACAGCACCCCGAGGTCGTGCGGCACCGAGTCGAAGCCGCAGGAGTGCACCAGCCGCGCGCCGGTCTCCACCGCCCGCCGGTGGTGCCGCAGGTACATCAGGTCCACGAACTCCGGCTCGCCGGTCAGGTCGACGTAGTCGGTACCGGCGTCGGCGCAGGCGGCCACCAGCGGCTCGCCGTGCCACAGGTAGGGGCCGACCGTGGAGATCACCACCCGGGCCGAGGCCGCGACCTCGCGCAGCGAGGCGGGGTCGGTGGCGTCGGCGGTGAGCAGCGGGAGGTCCGCGCAGCCGGGTGCCGATTCGGCGAGGCGCTTGCGCAGCGCCTCCAGCTTCTCCCGGTTGCGTCCGGCCAGCGCCCAGCGGCAGCCGGCGGGCGCGTGCGCCGCCAGGTACTCGGCGGTCAGCGCCCCGGTGAATCCGGTGGCGCCGAACAGGACCAGGTCGTACGGGCGATCGGCGTCCATGAACTTCCCTACCAGCCGGTAATGATCGGCCTCACGCTAGGGACGGGCCGCCCGCGGTGTCAACAGTGCGGAGCCGCGGGCGGCCGTGCGGCCGGGCCCGGTCAGCCGCCGAAGTTGAGGGCGTAGAGCCGGCGGACCGAGTCGGCGGTGACGAAGTCCATCGGCACCGTGCCGAGCACCGGGCGGGCGCCGTGGTCGAGGCCGCCGAGGTAGCCGTTCAGCCGGGAGCCCATCGCGTCGGCGGCCTGCCGCGGCCACAGGCCCCAGCCGGAGGAGGAGGTGAAGGTCAGGAAGAGCCGCTGGGGGTCGGTGGCCGCGCGGGCGGCGTTCAGGTGGGCGGAGGTCTCGGGCCACTTGCGGGAGGCGATCTCGAAGATCGTCCCGATGTCGTAGTCGTCCTCGATGTCGGTGAGCGGGCCGCCCCAGCCGATGCCCGGCAGGCCCGGGCTGTCGGCGAGCAGCACGATCCGCCCGCGGACCTCGCCGAGCTGCGGGACCCGGCTCTCGCCCCACATCAGCCCGGCCCATCTCGCCCGGTAGCCCTCGAAGACCGCGGCGAAGTCGGCCGCGGCGGCGGAGGAGTACTCCTGCTTCACCCGCATCAGCAGGGTCTCCTGCGGGTGTGCGGCGAGGAAGGCCTGGCACTGGTTGAGCACGTCGCCGAAGAAGATCTCCTGGAAGACCGGGCCGTGGTGGATCGCGAACACCCCGTCGATCAGCCGGCAGCGGATGTCGAGGAAGCGGACCCCGGCCGCGAGCTGGTCGGGCACCGAGAGGGTCTGGGTCTGGGTGATCGGGCCGCCGTGCAGCGAGCAGGTGTCGTGCGTCCCCGGTACGGTGAGCCGCGCCAGCGGGCTGCCGGACGGGAGCGCCGCCATCCAGTCCGCCCCACCGGGCACCTGGGCCGCGGCCGCCGCCGGGGCCGCCACGCCGGTCACCGCCCCGAGGGTGCCCGCCGCGCCGAGTGCCAGCACCGCCCGCCCGAGGGTGCGCCGGCTGATCCGCTGCTCCGTCAATCCCATGGCCACGTCCCGTCGTTGAAGCCTGACGGGCGGTGTCTCCGCATGATGAACGGCGCCTGCGGGGTGCTCAACGCCGTCCAGGTCGCCGAGTCCATGCTGGTCGCCGGGGGTGCCGAGCGGGTCCTGGTGACCGCCGCC